>NZ_LROR01000054.1:0-236343 GCF_001675205.1 Clostridium coskatii
CGTGCGCCTTTTTTTATCAATATGGTTATTTCAAATCATAAAAATTTGTCTTTAAACTTCTAACAATGCTTTTGCAACTTCTAAACATCTTTTATTCATTTTTATCAGTGAGTTTCGCAATTACCTATTATTTTAGAAAAAAAATTAGATCTTAGGATATTTGGGTATTACATAATTTATCCTCTATATGTTATAACATGGTTTCCAATTTCTCTTCAAGGAATTATATACAAAAACGATAAAGAATGGAACCATACTATTCACAGTAGAAGTGTAAAGATAAAAGATTTAGAAAAAGCTAATTAAATGAATTTTTATAGGGGAAAAGGCTGCAAGTCTTTTCCCCTTATTATTGGGGTGTATTTGAACAGGATTTATTCCCAAATTAATTTAATATTGTTTAACTTAATTTGAGTTTTTATTAAAATGTGATAAAATATAAGAGGAAAATTAGATTTTTTGTTGAATATATATTTTGGATGTGTATTTCCTATAGTTTTCTTTATCCGATGACTATCTGCTCATGCTCTAATATGTGATAATATTTTATATTTATAATAAAAATTGTATGAATGTAAATAAGGTCCTTACTTTATGAAATTGAGGAGCGGTTGCGTACATGGATAACGTCTTCTAAGATTCAAAAAGTTGAATCTAGGAATTATGTTTATGCAAAGGAGGGAAAAAATACTTTAATGAATGAGTATATAATTGGCATAGATATAGGTTCGTCCAATATATGTGCTGCTGCTGGAAAAGTGGACAAACATGCTGGAGTACAGATAATGGGTATAACTTCTTCAAATTGTACGGGAGTGAAAAGAGGAATAGTTGTAGATATAGATAATACTTCAGAATCTATAAAAAAATGTATAAGTTCTTTAGAAAGAATGCTTGATACTAAAATATCAGAAGCGTATATATCTTTACCAGGAGGAATAAGTGAGATTATTTGGAATAAAGGTGTAGTTGCTGTATCTTCAGAAGATCGTGAAATAAAACAAAATGATGTAAAAAGAGTTTTAAAAGCATCTAAGATTATTACGGTTCCAAATGATAAAGAAATAATAGGGGTAATACCTGAGCAATACATAATTGATGGTTACGACAAAATAAAGGATCCCATAGGTATGAGCGGATTAAGATTGGAAGTAGACTCACAAATAATAATGGCTCAGTCAGCAATAGTAAATAATATTTTTAAAAGTGTAAATAAAGCAGGAATAAAAGTTTTAGGAGTAGTATTTCAACCCATAGCTATATCTGAAGTAGTATTAAAAGAAGATGAAATTCAACGGGGAGTAGCTCTTGTTGATGCAGGAGCAGAGTCTATAAATATTTATATTTATGAGGGTGGAAATTTGAGGAGTATAAGTACTATAGGCTTAGGTGGAAATATAATAACAAATGATATTGGAGTTTGTTTAAAACTTTCTGCTTCAGAGGCAGAAAAACTCAAAATAAAATATGGAAGTCTTGAAATAAACCATGATGAAGAAAACTTTAAGATAGAAGTCGATGCTGATTATAATAACAAAGTAAAAGTTGATTATAATATTTTAGTTCAAATTATACAAGCTAGAGTAGAAGAATTATTTTCTATAATAGATAAGGAAATAAGAAATTCTGAGTATTATGATAAACTTTCGGGCGTAGTTATGGTAGGAGGCGGAATGGCTGCTATAAATGGAATAGAAAAATTTGGTGAAAATGTGTTGAAGAAGCTTGTAAGAATTGGAATTCCAAAATACATAGGAGCAGCTAGTCCTATGTATGCTACAGCAGTTGGAGTAGTAAAAGATGTTTCAAATTCAATAAAAGTTAAAAATACAGCATTTACGGATCCGATTAAAAATAAAGATATATGTGATTATGAGGAAACAGATAAAAAACAAAAAACAAGTAAAAAAAATAAAGATAGTAGTTTTGTATCAAGAATAAAACAATTCTTTACAGATTTTTTTTAATAAAGGAGGCAGGGTATTGTGTTAGATTTTGATGTTGATGTTCAACAATTTGCTCAGATAAAAGTAATAGGATGCGGCGGCGGAGGAAACAATGCTGTAAATAGAATGATAAAAGAAGGATTAAAAAATGTTGAATTTATAGCCATAAATACAGATAAGCAAGCATTAATGCTTTCACAAGCATCGCAAAAAATACAAATAGGTGATAAGCTTACCAAAGGACTTGGTGCAGGGGCAAATCCTGAAATAGGGAAAAAGGCTGCAGAGGAAAATAAGGATGAAATATCTCAAGCTATAAAAGGTGCGGACATGGTGTTTATTACAGCAGGTATGGGTGGTGGAACTGGTACAGGGGCAGCTCCTATAATTGCAGAAATTGCAAAATCAATGGGTATACTTACTGTGGGTGTGGTTACTAAACCTTTTCCTTTTGAAGGAAGAAAGAGAATGCTTCATGCAGAAATGGGAATAAAGGATTTGAAGGATAAAGTTGATACTTTGGTTACAATACCAAATGAAAGGTTACTTTCTGTGGTGGATAAAAAGACAACTTTAATGGAATCCTTTAGACTTGCAGATGATGTATTAAGACAAGGCGTTCAAGGTATATCAGATTTAATTACTATACCTGGACTTGTAAATTTAGACTTTGCAGATGTTAGAACAATTATGATAGACAAGGGTCTTGCACATATGGGTGTAGGTAAGGGAAATGGTGATAATAGGGCACAGGATGCAGCAAAACAGGCAATATCAAGTCCACTTCTTGAAACTTCCATAGTAGGGGCTACTGGAGTACTTTTGAATATAACAGGTGGACAAGACCTAGGACTTTTAGAAATAAATGAAGCTGCGGAGATAGTTCAAGATGCAGCAGATCCTGATGCAAACATAATATTTGGAGCCGTTATAGATGAGGAAATAAAAGATGAAATAAGAATTACTGTAATAGCTACAGGTTTTGAAACGGGAAAGGATGAAGTTAAGAGGGAAACAAAATCCGATATCAAATCTTCAAGACGAAGTATGATGAATAATGAGGATGAAGCAGCAGCTTCTGTAGAATATGAGAAAATTGATGAAAATAACTTGGAAGTACCAGCTTTCCTAAGAAGACAGAGAAAGTAGAAAAAATCCGTGTATAGTTTAAACTATACACGGATTTTTTATTGTCTAACTTTATGCAATTCAAATAAATTTAAATAGTACTAAAAAAAGATTTTATGGCATAATATAGAAAATAAAAATATTGTATATGATTAAGAAATGACAAAATTTTGAAATATATAAGTATATAATAAAGGTAAATACAGGAAATGAAGCTGGAGGTGAGCTTACAATTGGTAGTATATGCAGACTTGCTAATTTTAATAAACTTTATAGTAAACTTTTTTTTATTATATATTACAGGAAGAACTCTTAAGTTAAAGATAAAACTTAAATTTATGATTTTAGCTGCGGCCATAGGAAGCGGTTATACGGTTACATTAATTTATCCAGTCTTAAATATATTTTCTGCTTTCTATTTTAAAATTTTAGTAGCAGCTATGCTAATTTATATTTCTTTCGGTAATAGGGGATTTATATGTAATTTTAAAATTTCAGCTGTATTTATTTTGTATTCTATGCTGCTGGCAGGTATTTGTATGTTTGTGGAATATAGTAATTGCTCCTATACAGGAGATTATATGATAATTAATTTCCCTTATGAATGGCTTTTTATTTCTATCATGGTGTTGTACATAATAATTGATAGATTGGTAATTTATGTTAAAGATAGGAACAAGATGTTTAAATTAATTTATAATGTGGATATTGTATTTAAAGACAAAAGTAAGAGTGTAAGGGCTTTTTTAGATACCGGGAACGAGCTTAGGGAGCCAGCTACCAATTTGCCAGTAGTGATAGTTGAGAAGTCTGTATTTCAAAATATAAATCTAGAAGAAATGGATAAGTTTTATATACCTTATAGAGTTATAAATGGCAAGTGTGGCAAGCTTCAGGGCTTTAAGCCAGATGTAGTAAAAATAGACTTTGGACAAGAAACTAAAAATAGAGAAGTTATAATTGCTATTTGCAAGGATAAATTGAGTAAATTTGACGATTATCATGCACTTCTTTCTAGGGGAGTGATATAGACGGTAGGTGTATAACGGCTGATACGCCCATGGATAAGATTTTCTCCTAAAGGATAACGCATTATAAGTGCTAAAGACACTAAGAACACAGTTAATAAGACTCAGATGGAGAAAGAATGTTTCTCACAAGTAAACCCTATTTGAGTCTAAAAATCACTTGATGTAAAAGGAAATTAAATGATGGAGGCTATGATTATGCTTAGGTTAAAAATATTGTTGAACAGAATACTTACAAAATTTAAATTTGCAATAAAAAACATATATTATATAGGGGGAAATGATGTACTACCACCTCCACTTAGCAAAAAAGAAGAAGAGGATTTGGTTTTGAAGTTAGTTTCTGGGGATGAGAAGGTAAGATCTACTCTTATAGAAAGAAATTTGCGATTGGTAGTTTATATAGCTAGAAAGTTTGAAAATACAGGTGTAAATGTGGAAGATTTAGTATCAGTAGGTACCATAGGACTTATAAAAGCAGTAAATACATTTAATCCTGAAAAAAAAATAAAATTAGCTACTTATGCTTCTAGATGCATAGAAAATGAAATACTCATGTATCTGAGAAGAAATAGTAAAACAAAGGCAGAAATTTCTTTTTATGAACCACTCAACATAGATTGGGATGGAAATGAATTATTGCTTTCTGATATTTTAGGAACGGACAATGACGTAGTATACAATTTTATAGAAGATGAAGTGGATAAGCAGCTTCTAATGCTAGCTATGAAAAAATTGAGTGACAGGGAAAAGGAGATAGTTAATCTAAGGTTTGGATTAAATGGCAAAAGTGAAAAAACTCAGAAAGAGGTTGCAGACTTACTTGGAATATCACAGTCTTATATATCAAGGTTAGAAAAGAGAATAATAAAGAGACTTAGAAAAGAAATAAATAAAATGTTATAGGGTTGTCTTTAGTATAAAACTCAGCTTCTTAGTAAATACTTAAAATGCTATATATTCTAAAGGGGCTGATTACATGATAATTAATAAAGTAGAAATTTGTGGCGTAAATACATCAAAATTGCCAGTTCTCAAGGGAAAAGAAATGAAAGAACTTTTAATAAAGATGCAGCAGGGAGATAATGAATCTAGAGAAAAGTTTATAAAGGGTAATTTACGATTGGTGTTAAGTGTAATACAGAGGTTTAATAACAGGGGAGAAAATGTAGATGATCTATTTCAAGTAGGATGTATAGGGCTTATAAAAGCCATTGACAACTTTGATTTAAGTCAAAATGTTAAATTTTCAACTTATGCTGTACCTATGATTATAGGAGAAATAAGAAGATACTTAAGGGATAACAATTCCATAAGGGTAAGCAGATCTCTTAGAGATATTGCTTATAAAGCACTTCAAGTTAGAGATAAATTAATAAGGGAAAATAATAAAGAACCAACTATATCACAAATAGCGGAAGAATTAAATATACCAAGAGAGGAAGTGGTATTTGCATTGGATGCCATTCAGGATCCAGTTTCCCTGTTTGAACCCATATATCATGATGGGGGTGATGCAATTTATGTAATGGATCAAATAAGTGATACTAAAAATTTGGATGAAAACTGGTTGGAAAACATATCGATAAAAGAAGCCATGAAAAAATTAAATGACAGGGAGAAATTGATACTTAATTTAAGATTTTTTGATGGACGGACTCAGATGGAAGTAGCAGATGAAATAGGTATATCACAAGCGCAGGTATCTAGGTTAGAGAAAACTGCCTTAAGGCATATGCGAAAATATATATAAATAGGTATAATGTTTAATTTATAATAATTAGAAACTCAACTTTCACACATATGAAATTTTGACTTAATATAAAAAAATTGCGGCATAATTTTTTTAGTTGATAGTTAAGAATTAAGAATTAATAGTTAATGTGGATTTTTTCCGTTACACTACAAAAAACCATCCTTCACTATTAATTCTTCATTATTAATTCTTAACTTGCGAAGCTTTGCTTAGCAAAGTTTTTAAACTGTGAAAGTTAAGTTAGAAAATAATAAAAATGGGGGATGTACATAAATGGAGTTAAAAGGAGATTTATTTTCTTTGACTAATCTAAGAAATATGGAAATAATAGATATAAATACGGGTGCAAAATTAGGTTTTATAAAAGATCTAAAGATAAATTGTGAAGAGCATAAGATAATATCAATTATTTTACCATCTCAAACTTTTAAAATATCATTATTTGGGAAAAATGAAGATATAGAAATACCCTGGGATAATGTAAAAAAAATAGGTGTAGATGTAATTTTAGTCGATGGGAAAAATCTTGTAGAGGAGTAGAAGTTTCCACAAAATAAGTATATAATTATAATGTGTATACTATCTTATATGAAGGACGTGAATTAAAGTGAAATGCCCTTATTGTGGATACAATGAAACTAAAGTAGTGGATTCTAGATCTACAGATGACAATATGGCTATACGAAGAAGAAGAGAATGTTTAAGGTGTAATAAAAGATATACCACTTATGAAAAAATTGAAAATGTACCCATTTTAGTTGTAAAGAAAAATATGAATAGAGAATATTTTGACAGGACTAAAATATTAAATGGATTAATAAAAGCTTGTGAAAAACGTCCTGTTTCAAGAAAACAAATTGAAAATATAACCGATGAAGTAGAGAAAAAGATAAATAATAATATGATTACAGAAATAAGTTCCTCGGAGATAGGGGAAATTATTATGGAGAATTTAAAAAAGGTGGATGAAGTATCTTATGTCAGGTTTGCGTCTGTTTACAGACAATTTAAGGATATAAATACTTTTATGCAGGAAATAAAAAATCTTATTTCAAATAAATAAATGGTATGCTTAAAGGCATACCATTTATTTTATGTTAAATTAAAGTTAAAAGATATTTATAGTCCCATCAATTAAAAAAACAATGTTAAAATATATTTAAGATAATCTTAAATATGTTTTTAATTTTGAAATAAATTCTAGATGGAGGATTAATATGAAGAAAATTACAGTAGAAGGATATGAATTTATAAAAATAGATTTGCCAGGTGCAGAAGCAATATTTTCAACAGCCAAAAATGATTTGAGTTTTAATAAGTCCACAGACTCTGGAAAGGAAAATATTGAAAGTTTAAAAAGATGGTTTAATTTGAAAACTGTGGGATATTTGAATCAAGTTCATGGGTGTCGGAGCATAATTTATACAGGCAAAGATGAAGAGAATGCAGATGGAATAATTACAAATGAGAGTAACACAGCTGTAGGAGTTTTTAATGCTGATTGTATTCCAATACTTTTATATGATAAAAAAAATAAGGTTATAGCAGCAGTCCATAGTGGATGGAAAGGTACTTTAGCTTGTATTCTTTCTAAAACTATTGAAAAACTTGAAAGGAATTTCAATAGCGAATCTAAAGATATAATAGTATGTGTAGGACCACATATTCACAGCTGTTGTTATGAAGTTGGGGAAGAAGTAATTGATAAATTTAAGAACTCTGATTTTTATAGATTTAAGGATGTATTTAGAAATAGAAATCTTGATCTAAAAAAATGTATATTATATCAACTTCAGGACAGAGAAATAGAAAGTGAAAATATAAAATATTTAGATATATGTACCTATTGTAATACTGAATATGAAATGCATTCTTATAGAAAAGATAAAGACTATGGAAGAATGTTTTCATTTATTTATTTAAAATAAAAATGGGGGATTATTATGTTACAAGAAAAGATATTGATAGTAGATGATGAAGAACATATTTGTGAACTTATTAAATTTAATCTTGAGAAAAATGGATATAAGGCTATTGTAGCAGGAAATGGGATAGATGCATTGAAAATTGTAAGGGAAGAAATGCCTCAGTTAATTTTACTGGATGTAATGCTGCCTGGAATGGATGGATATGATGTGTGCAAAGAAATAAGAAGGGACAATGCTATATCTTTTATTCCTGTAATAATGATAACTGCAAGAGGAGAGGAATTTGACAAAGTACTAGGATTAGAACTTGGAGCAGATGATTATATGACAAAGCCCTTTTCTATAAGGGAATTAGTTGCTAGGGTTAAAGCTGTACTCAGAAGAACGGCTTTAAAACCTGTAGATAAATGCTATGTATTTGGACAGGTAAGTATAGATTTTGATAAACATGAAGTAATTAAAAATGGTGAAAAGGTAGAATTAACCTTAAAAGAATTTGAACTCCTAAAAATGCTTATAAAAAATAGGGGAAGAGTAATGACTAGAGATTTTCTATTAGATAAAATATGGGGGTATGAATATGTTGGAGAAACTAGAACAGTGGATGTACACATAAGACATTTAAGACAAAAAATAGAGGATTTTGACAAAAAACCTAAGTATATTGAAACTATTCGTGGCATTGGCTACAGATTTAATTCAGAAGAGTAGTTGGTGAAAAAAATGAAAAAAAGATTAACGCTTTCCATGCTTTGTACTCTTATATTTAGTATGCTTATAACAACTATATTATTTATAGTAATTGAAAATCATGAATATATTGAAAATATGAAACAAACTTTAAAAGTAAATAACCAGATTATAATAAATGTACTGAAAAATGAAAAGATAGATAGCCGGGGAAGTTTTTTTAAAAAGCAATTTCAAAATAAACTTATAAGAGAAACTTTAATAGATAGGAATGGTAAAGTAATAAGCGATTCTGTGGCAGTAGAAAAGGATATGAATAATCACAATCACAGAAAGGAAATTCAAGAAGCAAGAAAAAGTGGGACTGGTTATGATGTAAGAGTCAGTGATACTACGGGTAAAAAAACACTTTATTTTGCTACTATATTTAAAGATGGATATGTAGTAAGAAGTGCATTTACCATGCAGACAATTAAGGGATTTGAGGATAATTATTTCAAATATTATATAATTATAACTCTTTTTTCCATACTTGTTTCTATAGTATTTGCATTAAAGCTTTCAAAGTCCATAGTAGGTCCCATAAAAAAGCTTCAGTATACTACATCTAGTATAGCAAGTGGAGAATTGGATAAAAGAGTGAGAATTAATTCTAAAGATGAAATAGGGGAATTGGCAAATACATTTAATTATATGGCAGATGCTCTTCAAAGTACCTTAAAGGATTCTCTGGATAAGCAAAATAAACTAGAGGCAATACTTAAAAGTATGGACAGTGGTGTAATAGCTGTTGATACTAAGTACAATATTATAATGATAAATCCCTATGCAAAAAAGATATTTGGTATAAAAAAAGATATAATTGGTGAAAGTTTGATAGATAATATAAGGGATTTTGAACTAGAAGATATATTTAAAAGTATGGAGGATGACTACAGAGAAATCAAAATACTGTGGCCAAGAGAGAGGGAATTAAGGATAAAAACAGCCTATATTATAAATAGCAGTAAAAAAATAGGTAAAGTGGCAGTGATTCAAGATATAACGGATATAAAAAAGTTGGAAAATATGAGATCTCAATTTGTGGCCAATGTTTCGCATGAATTAAAAACCCCTCTTACTTCTATAAAAGGATTTGCAGAAACCTTAAAGTATGTAGATGATGCTGAAAATAAGAATAGATTTTTAAACATAATAAATGATGAGGCGGATAGACTTACCAGGTTGATAAATGATATATTAACTCTTTCACATATAGAAAGTAATAGTATAGATAAGGTAGAAGAAGTAAAAATAGATGACATAGTAAAAGATGTTTGCTGTATGATGAAAACCGCAGCATATAAAAAGAATATTAAAATAGAGAAAATAGGAGATAAGGTACCTAGTATATGGGCTGATGCAGATAGATTTAAGCAGATGGTAATAAATCTCATGGACAATTCAATAAAATATACTAACAATGGTGGCACAGTAAAAATTGGAACAATGCTTCAAGATAATAATTGTGTTTTATGGGTAGAGGATAATGGGGTAGGAATTTCAAAAGAACATCAAAATAGACTTTTTGAAAGATTTTATAGAGTTGACAAAGCTAGATCAAGAAATCAGGGTGGAACAGGACTGGGACTTGCTATAGTAAAACATATAGTTTTAGGTCTCAGTGGAACTATAGACCTCCAAAGTGAAGTTGGAAAGGGAAGTAAATTTACAGTTAAAATTCCGCTGGATGCTAATAGTAAAAATGAAAATATATAGTTAAGCAACGAATTAACATCTGTACTTAAAAAATAAGTATGGATGTTAATTTTAATTAACATGGATGTAATAAAGGAGTAACCTTTGAGGGATATTATAAACATTGTAGTAATACATAGTTAATAAAAACACATTATTAGGGATCAAATTTTAAGGAGGTCTAATATTATGAAGAAAAAAGGCTTAAGAGCTCTTATAGCAGCTATGACTATTACTGTAGTTGCAGGAGCATTTGTTGGATGCGGTGGAAACAAAAATCAAAGTAGTTCTGGAGGTACATCAGAAGGATCTAAACAGGAAGTAACAGGAGCTATAACATTAGCAGGATCTACTGCACTTCAGCCTTTAGCAGAACAGATCGGAAAGACGTTTTCCGGGAAAAACCCGAAGGCAACTATAAATGTTCAAGGTGGAGGAAGCGGTACTGGTTTAAATTTAGCATTACAGCATACCGCAGATATAGGAAATTCTGACGTAACAGCAGAATCAAAATTAGATGCAAGTAAGGCAAAGCAGTTAGTAGACCATAAGGTATGTGCAATAGGATTTGCAGTAGTAGTAAATCCTAATGTTAAGGTTGATTCTTTAACAAAAGATCAAATACAAAAAATATTTACAGGCCAAATTACTAATTGGAAGGATGTAGGTGGAGATGACATGAAGATAAATGTAATAAATAGAACAAAGTCATCTGGCACAAGAGCTACATTTAAAGATACGGTAATGGGTGGAAAAGATGAAAAGGAAGGACTTGGAACAACCCAGGATTCTAATGGAAATGTAGAAAGTGCAATTAAAACTACTCAAGGTTCCATAAGCTATCTAGCTCTTTCTTATTTAACAGGATCAGTAAAAAGTAATGTTAAAGCTTTAAAAATAGAAGGTGTTGAAGCTTCAACGGAAAATATAGTTTCTAAAAAATATCCTTTCTGGTCTTTTGAACATATGTATACAAACGGGGAAGCAAAAGGACTGGCAAAAACTTATATAGATTATGTACTCAGCAATGAAAATAAGGATACTATAAAAAAACTAGGATATATACCAATGAGTGATATGAATGAAAAATAATTTGGAAGGTTTTAATGGCTGGCTGCAAAAACAGTTGGCCATTAAAAATATAAATTTGAGGTCGGTGAATATGGAGAAAAAGTCATTTTGGAATAAACTAAAAAATGAGTATATAGGAAGAGGATTTGCAACGCTCTGTGGACTAATTATTATAGTTCTTACATTGAGTATAATAGTTTTTATATTTTCAAAGGGAATAAATACATTTGTAAAATGGAGATATCCTATAACTGAATTTTTATTTACTTCTAATTGGGTTCCTGACAGCAGCAATCCAAAACTTGGGGCATCTATATTTTTCGCAGGATCTATACTTGTTTCTGTAGGAGCAGTTATAATAAGTGCACCTATAGGCATAGCACTTGCTGTATTTATGCATTATATATCTCCTAAGGTAGGTTCTAAGATATTACAACCTTCTTTAGAATTATTTGTAGGCATACCTTCAGTTGTATATGGTTGGGTAGGATTTAGTGTACTTCTTCCATTTTTAAAGAGAGGTTTTGGAGGTATTGGTTTTAGCTTAATTGCAGGTATATTAGTTTTGAGTATAATGATTTTACCTACTATAGCAAGCATATCAGCAGATGCTGTAAAAACTATTCCTAAAAGTTATATGGAGGCATCTTATGGACTTGGTGCAACTAGATGGCAGACTATAAGAAGAGTCATAATTCCATCTGCTAAAAGTGGTATATTGACGGGAGTAGTATTAGGTCTTGCTAGGGCTTTTGGAGAAGCTCTTGCAGTGCAAATGGTAATAGGAAATACAGTGAAATTCCCTAAAAATTTATTGAGTCCTACATCTACACTTACTAGTGTTTTAACTATGGATATGGGAAATACGGTATCTGGAACTGCATGGAATGACGCATTATGGTCTTTAGCGCTATTTCTTTTAATAATTTCTTTTATATTTATTATAATAATACGAGCTATTGAAAAAAGGAGTGAAATAAAATAATGGATGCTAAAGTTAAAGATAGAATTTGGACTGGAATCTTTTATGCAGTAACTGTTTTTGTATTAACTCTTTTGGTAGCTTTGATAGGATATATATTGTTTAAGGGTATAGGCTTTTTTAAACCATCGTTTTTATTTGGAAGTGCAAAATTTGGAGAAGCAGGAGGAGGCATAGGACCTCAGCTTTTTAATTCTTTTTACATGCTAATAGTTGCACTTATTATAAGTGTTCCCTTTGGTATAGGAGGGGGAATATACTTAGCAGAGTATGCTAGAGAAGGAAAGCTTTTAAATATGATAAGATTGTGTATAGAGACTATGTCTTCTTTGCCTTCTATTGTAGTAGGATTGTTTGGACTTCTCATATTTGTAAATATGACCGGTTGGGGGTTTACACTATTATCAGGGACGCTAGCCATATCTATATTGAATTTGCCAGCTTTAACTAGGGTAAGTGAAAATGCTATAAGGATAGCATCAATTCCTGTAAAAGAGGCTAGCCTTGGACTTGGTGCAACAAGGTGGCAAACTATATCGAAGGTAGTTCTTCCTTCGGCAATACCACAGATACTGACAGGCATAATACTTGCGGCAGGGAGAATATTTGGAGAAGCAGCAGCACTTTTATATACGGCAGGAATGAGTGCACCTAAATTAAATTTCTCCTATGTAAGTTTGACTAATAATGGCTCTGCTTTCAGCTTAATGAGACCTGCGGAAACGATAGCAGTATATATATGGAAGTTAAATTCTGAGGGAATGGTACCAGACGCTACACAAATAGCTAATAAAGCTTCTGCGGTTTTGGTAATTATGGTATTATTGTTTAATTTTTTAGCCAGAATTCTCGGGAAAAAAATATATGAAGCCTATACTGGTAAAAAATGAGGAGGAAAGTTGATGGATATAATATATACTAAAGATCTTGATCTATATTATGGATCTACCCAGGCTCTTAAAAAAGTAAGTTTGAATGTAGAAAAAAATTCAGTTACAGCATTAATAGGACCTTCTGGGTGTGGAAAATCTACATTTTTGAGAACTTTAAATAGAATGAATGACTTGATAGAGTCAGTTAGAATAGAAGGAAAAGTGTTTTTTGAAGGCAAGGATATATATCAAGATTATGATGTAATAGATTTGAGAAAAAGAATTGGAATGGTGTTTCAAAGCCCTAATCCATTTCCTATGTCAATATATGACAATGTAGCATATGGACCTAGGATACACGGTATAAAGGACAAAAGTAAATTAGATGAATTAGTTGAAAATAGTTTAAAAGGGGCAGCCATATGGGATGAAATTAAAGATAGATTGAATAGAAGTGCACTAGGGCTTTCTGGTGGTCAGCAGCAAAGATTGTGTATAGCAAGAACTCTTGCAGTAGAACCAGAGGTGCTGCTTATGGATGAACCTACTTCTGCATTAGATCCTATATCTACATTAAAAATAGAAGAATTAATGGATGTATTAAAGAAAAAATATACTATAATAATAGTTACACATAATATGCAGCAGGCTGGTAGAATATCAGATTATACTGCTTTTTTCCTAAATGGAGAAGTTATAGAAGCGCAAAAAACAGAAAATATTTTTTATAAACCTAAAGATAAAAGAACAGAGGATTATATTACAGGAAGATTTGGCTAAACTATAATTTTAAAATAAAAGTATATATTATATTTAAGAGAGGTGATACTGTGCCGAGAAGTAAATTTGATTATGAATTATCGGAAATGCACAATGATGTACTTAGGATGGGAAGTGTAGTTGAAAAGCAAATTCATCAATGTATAGAAGCTTTAATTAATCAGGATATAAAAATTGCAAAGGAAACTATAAAAAATGACGATTTAGTGGATAATTTGCAAAAAGAAATAGAAAATAAGTGCATAAGATTGACAGCAAGAGAACAACCTATTGCTACGGATTTAAGGATAATATTTACCACATCTAAATTGGTAACTGACCTAGAAAGAATAGCTGATCATGCTGTAGATATAGCGAAAGTTACATTGAGATTGGAAAATGAAAAGTATGAAAGAAAACTTATATATATACCTCAAATGGCTGAGATAATAAATAAGATGATAAAGAGGGCATTAGATGCTTATGTGGACAGAAACGTGGAAGAAGCGTATGAAGTTTGCAAAATGGATGATGAGGTAGATAAATTATATAAAAGTGTATTTAAAGAAATGCTGGAATTGATGAATAAAGATAAAAGCAAGATAAATCAATTTGCCCAATTGTTATTTGTATGCAAATATTTGGAAAGAATAGCTGATCATGTAACTAATATATGTGAAGAGGCCATCTATTTAGTTACAGGAGAACAAAAAGATTTAAATGAATAAATATATGTTTAACAATGCACTTAGGAAACTAGGTGCTTTTATTTTGCAAAATATTAGTCTTTGGTGTAAATTAAATTATTAGTAAATTTTTGTAGAATTTTTAATTATTTTTAATTTTTAATGTCATGTAATATATTAAAATAGTATAGTTCATGCATTTAGTTATCATATTAATCGTATATTCGCATATAATATAGAGGTTAATTTTGTATTTAATTTTAGTTAATTATATGTTATACTTTATAAGGTCGAAAATATATATTTTCAATAATAGGGAGGGATATAATGTTTGCTTTTACTCCAAAAGAAGACAAATTCTATGAGTTCTTTGTGCAAACTGCAAATATTGCCTATACAGAAGCAAAATTGTTGTTAGATTTTTTAAATAACCTGGAAAATTCAGAAGAAAATTTGAAAAAATTAAAAGAGGTGGAACATGAAGGAGATAAAAAACAGCATGAGATATTGGAACAGCTAAATAAGACATTTATTACCCCAATTGATAGGGAAGATATATATGCAATAGCAAACGACATGGATAATATTATTGATTATATGGAATCTACAGCTAGTAGATTTGTTATGTTTAATGTAAATGAATGCACGGAAGACGCTATTTCATTAAGTAAAATGATAGTTCAGTGTTGCAAGGAACTTATTATTATAATGGAAGAATTAAAAAATATGAAAACAAGCAAACGGTTATCAGAGAAAATAATAGAGGTAAATAGGATAGAAGAAGATGGTGATGTAGTTTCAAGAAAAGCTATTGGTGATATATTTAGAAAAGACATAGAAGTTATAGATGTCATAAAATGGAGAGAAATATATCAATATCTTGAGGATACTTTAGATGCCTGTGAGGATTTAGCTAATGTTATTGAAGGAGTAGTAATGAAAAATGCCTAGTACTTTAGTAATAACTATTTTAATAGTTATAATTGCAGTTATATTTGATGTTATTAATGGTTTTCATGATAGTGCTAATGCTATAGCCTGTGCTGTATCTACGAGGTCTTTATCTTTAAGACAGGCCGTTGTAATTTCTGCAGTTTTAAATTTTGCAGGTGCTTTTTTAAGCGTTTCAGTCGCGGAAACTGTGGGAAAGGGTATAGTTGATCCTAATAACATAACTCAGGAAGTAATTATAGCAGCCCTTATTGGAGCTATAATATGGAACTTAATAACTTGGTATTTTGGAATACCTAGTAGTTCTTCCCATGCCCTTGTAGGAGGAATAGTAGGATCAGCAATTATATATAAGGGTACATTTCTAATTGTCAATTGGTCAACTCTTTTTTGGAAAGTTATTTTATGGCTCATATTGTCGCCAGTAATAGGATTTATAGTGGGATTTATTATTATGAATATAATAAAAGCATTTCTAGTAAATACGAGGCCTTCTACTGTAACAAAAATATTTTCAAAAGCTGAAATCTTTTCTACCATGTTTTTAGCTTTAAATCATGGTGAAAATGATGCTCAAAAAACTATGGGAGTTATAACTATGACTCTTGTAAGTGCTGGGTTTATAAAAGAATTTTCAGTACCTACATGGGTAAAAATAACCTGTGCACTTGCTATGGCATGTGGAACTGCAATGGGAGGAAAAAGGATAATCAAAACCATGGGTTCTAAAATGGCTAAAATAGTGCCTGTAAATGGTTTTGCAGCAGAAATGGGATCTTCTGCGGTAATATTAACAGCTACTATGTTTCAGGCACCTGTTAGCACAACTCATATAATAAATTCAGCTATAATGGGAGTTGGTTCAGCTAAAAGACTTTCAGCGGTTAGGTGGTCTGTAGTTAAAGATATAGTTATAACCTGGGTATTTACTATACCAAGTTGCGCTGTTATTTCAGGAATTATATTGTTTTTAATAAATTTACTATAATTTTAACAAAATCTCTTCTATTAATTTAGGGAGATTTTTTATTTAAAAAGTTTAATAATTGACTAAATATACATATTAGGTTATATTCTAAATGTATGTTAAAGTATCTAGGTTCAATATTGTAACCTAATAGATTAAGATGGTCATATCATAGATTTTAGCCGGGAGTTGTATAAATGGAAAATAGAATAAAAGCAATTAAATGTGAAAGCATTGCTGAGGAAATGGGAATAGAAAAGGGAGATTGTCTTTTATCCATTAATGGAGAGAAAGTCAAGGATATTATAGATTATAAATTTTTGACAAGCGATGAGTATATTAAAGTAGAAATAGAAAAGCAAAGTGGAGAAGTGTGGGATTTAGAGATAGAAAAGGAATATGATGAAGAACTGGGATTGGAATTTGAGGAACCTATTATTGATAAACCTAAAAGTTGCCATAATAAATGCATATTTTGCTTTATAGATCAGATGCCAAAAGGAATGAGAGATACCCTTTATTTTAAAGATGATGACTCAAGATTGGCATTTCTTCAAGGAAACTTTGTGACACTTACTAATATGAATGATGAGGAGATAGATAGAATAATTAAATATAGGATAAGTCCTATAAATGTATCTGTACATACTACTAATCCAGACCTTAGAATTAAAATGATAAATAACAAATTTGCTGGCAATATATATACACTATTAAAAAGACTTACCCAAAATGGTATAAAAATAAATTGTCAGATAGTATTATGTCCGGGTATAAATGATGGAGCAGAATTTAAAAGAACTGTAGAGGATTTGTATAGATTATATCCTGGAGTCACAAATGTGGCAGTAGTTCCTGTGGGAATTACAAAGTACAGACAGAACCTTTTTAAATTATCTAGATACAATAAAAATTCTGCATCTAACCAATTAAAGATTGCAGAAGAATTGCAGTGTAAATATATAGAAGAAATAGGAGTTCCTTTTGTAAGATTATCTGATGAATTTTATCTTGTCTCTGAAACTGAGATCCCAAACTCTAATTTTTATGAAAATTACAGCCAGTTGGAAGATGGTGTGGGTATGGTAAGACTCTTTAGGGATAATATATCAAGTCATCTTAAAAGCTTAAATAAAGGTGCACGAGGGTCGTTTACATTTTTAACTGGAGAATTAGCCTATAGTGAAATAAAAGATGCAGCAGAAAAAATAATGGAAAACAGCCCAGATATAATAATTGATGTAAAAAAAATAATAAATAATTTTTTTGGCCATACTATAACTGTGTCTGGGCTTATTACGGCAAGAGATATAATGGAACAATTAAAATATAAGACATTAGGAAAAAACATAGTAATACCGGAATGTATGCTTAGAAAAGGATATGAACTTTCAAATTCAGATAAAAGGGTATTTTTAGATGATATAACTTTAGATGAATTAGAAAAAGCTTTAAGTAGAAACATACTGGTATGTGATTATACTGGAAATGATTTAATACAGATTATAAATGAAAACAGTGAGGTGGAATAACTAATGGGAAAGCCAATAGTTGCTATAGTAGGAAGGCCTAATGTAGGTAAGTCTACGTTATTTAACAAATTAGCAGGAAAGAGAATATCTATAGTGGAAGATACACCTGGAGTTACAAGAGACAGGGTGTATGCTGAAGCAGAATGGTTAAAATATAATTTTACCATAATTGATACAGGTGGAATTGAACCTGAAAGCACTGATGTAATAATTTCTCAAATGAGAAGGCAGGCTCAGGTGGCAGTAGAAACTGCAGATACAATAATATTTATAGTAGATGGAAAAGAAGGAGTTACTGCAGCAGATAGAGAAGTAGCTCAAATGCTTAGAAAAAGTAAAAAACCAGTTGTACTTGTTGTGAATAAAATAGATAATATAAATCAAAATGCTTATGTTTACGAATTTTATAACTTAGGTATAGGAGAACCTATGGCTATATCCGCATCACAGGCATTAGGACTTGGGGATATGCTGGATAAAGTAGTGGAAAACTTTAAAGATGATGAAGATGATGATATAGACAGTGAGTATATAAAAGTAGCTTTTATAGGAAAGCCAAATGTAGGAAAATCATCTCTTATAAATAAGTTGTTGGGGGAAGAAAGAGTTATTGTAAGTGATATTCCTGGAACCACAAGGGATGCTGTGGACAGTTATCTGGAAACGGACTATGGGAAGCTTTTACTTATAGATACTGCAGGTCTTAGAAAAAAGAGTAAGGTTAAAGAGGAAATAGAGAGATATAGTGTAATAAGAACTTACACTGCAATAGAGAGGGCAGATGTATGTGTGCTTATATTGGATGCAGTTCACAATATAAGTGAGCAGGATGAAAAGATAATAGGCTATGCTCATGAATTAAGTAAATCTATTATGGTTATAATTAACAAATGGGACTTAATAGATAAGGATACAAAAACAGTTGACAAATATAAGACGGAAATAGGAACAAGTCTTTCTTTTATGCCATATGCTCCTTATTTATTTATATCTGCAAAAACAGGACAGAGAGTAAATAAGGTTTTACAACTTATAAAAGAATGCTATGACAATTACTGTAAGAGGATAAAAACAGGAGTGTTAAATGACATAATAAGCAAAGCAGTTATGATGAAAGAACCTCCTGTTATATTGGGTAAGAGATTAAAAATTTATTATGTAACTCAAATAGGAAATAAACCTCCTACTTTTGTATTTTTTGTAAATGACCCTAGCTGTGTTCATTTTTCTTATAGAAGGTATATCGAAAATCAATTGAGAGATAACTTTGATTTTACGGGAACAGGAATAAAGTTAGAGTTTAGGGAAAGGAAGGAATAATTGTGTATTCATCTGTATCTTTTTTGGGAGGGGGAAGTTTTGGAACGGCCCTCTCAGTTATACTTGCAAAAAAAGGTGTAAAGGTAAACTTGTGGGATAGAAATGAAAGCATAGTTGAGGATATAAATGTAAAAAGAGAAAATATAAAGTATTTACACGGCGTAGTTATTCCACAAGATGTAAAGGCCTCTAATGATGCAGAGGATGTAATTGAAAAAGGAGAAGTCCTAGTATTGTCAGTGCCATCCCAGGCAGTAAGAGAGGTTTTAATAAATTTTAAAAACTTTATAAGGGAAGATCAAATAATTGTAAACATAGCTAAAGGTATAGAAGAAAAAAGTGGAAAGAGACTTTCTAAAGTTATACAGGAAGAACTACCTTTAAATAAGGTAGTGGTACTTTCAGGACCAAGCCATGCGGAAGAAGTTGCTAGGGATATACCAACTACAGTAGCTGTATCTTCAGAAAACATGGAATACGCTAAAAAAATTCAAGATTTATTTATGACGAATAAGTTTAGAATATATACAAATGAAGATATTATAGGAGTAGAAATTGGAGGAGCAGTTAAAAATGTAATTGCACTTGCCTGTGGAATTTCAGATGGTATAGGTTATGGAGATAATTCAAAGGCAGCTCTCATGACTAGAGGAATTGCTGAGATAGTAAGAATTGGTGAAAAATTAGGAGGCAGAAGGGAAACTTTCTCGGGACTTACAGGTATAGGTGACCTTATAGTTACATGTACAAGTGTTCATAGTAGAAATCGAAGGGCAGGTATACTTATAGGACAGGGAGTTCCTGTAAATAGAGCAGTAGATGAAGTAGGAATGGTAGTAGAAGGTATAAAAGCTTGCAGGGCTTTTTATGAATTAAAAGAAAAATTAAATGTGCAGATGCCTATAACAGAGGCACTTTACAGCATACTGTTTCAAGGAAAAGAGCCTAAATATACCGTATATGAGCTTATGACTAGAGCAAAAAAGGATGAAGTGTATTAATCAATAATATTAGTAATAAAATATGCCCCATAAAAATATATATATACTGATAATATTAGATTATTGGAGGGTATATTTTGGAAAATTTTGATATATACAAAGATATTGCAGACAGAACTCAGGGGGATATATATGTAGGTGTTGTGGGACCTGTAAGAACTGGAAAATCAACTTTTATAAAGAGATTTATGGAAATAATGGTTCTTCCTAACATAGATAATTCCTATAAAAAACAGAGAGCTAAAGATGAGCTTCCACAAAGCTCCTCAGGGAAATCCATTCATACTACAGAACCTAAATTTGTACCAAATGAAGCCATAGAGATAAATTTAAATGAAGGTACTAAATTTAAAGTTAGAATGGTAGATTGTGTTGGCTATATAGTTAAAAGTGCAGCTGGATATATGGAAGGCGAAGAAGCTAAAATGGTTACTACTCCATGGTATGACTATGAAATTCCTTTTGAAGAAGCAGCTGAAATAGGAACAAAAAAAGTAATAAATGAACATTCAACTATAGGACTTTTGGTTACTACAGATGGGTCTATAACGGATATAGAAAGAGCAGATTACGTTGAAGCAGAGGAAAGAGTGGTTAATGAACTAAAATCAATCAATAAACCATTTATAATGGTACTAAATTCTCAGCATCCCTTTGATCCTGATACGGTAGCCTTGAAAAAAGAGTTAGAAGGTAAATATGATGTGCCTGTCCAAACTATGGATGTACTTAATATGAAAGAAGACGACATAACAAATGTATTTCAAAGAGTACTTAAAGAATTCCCTGTTAAAGAGATAAATATTGATATGCCGGAATGGATAGAAAAAATGGATCCATCACATTGGTTAAAGCTAGATTTTATAGGCCTAGTAAAAGATATGTGTAGTAATATATACAAGGTTAGAGATATAACAAAGTCACTAGAAAGTTTTAAAGATGTAGAATTTATTGGAGAATCTATGGTAAAAGAAATAAATATGGGAGAAGGTACTGCTAGAATTGATCTAACACCTAGAAAGGATCTTTATTATAAAATATTGAGTGAGGTCTGTGAGAAAAAAATCGAAGGTGAAAGTGACTTATTAAACATAGTAAAAGAAATGCACAGTGCAAAAGTAGAATATGATAAAATAGCAGGTGCATTAAAGGAAGTAAAGGAAACAGGTTATGGGCTAGTTGCTCCGCAACTTTCTGAAATGAAATTAGAAGAGCCTGAAATTGTAAAACAGGGAAATAGATTTGGAGTAAAATTAAAGGCAAGTGCACCTTCACTTCACTTTATTAGAGCAGATATTGAAACCGAGATTTCTCCTATTATGGGTACAGAAAGAGAAAGCGAAGAGATGGTTAAATCTCTTTTGGAGCAATTTGAAAGCGATCCATCTAAAATATGGCAGAGCAATATGTTTGGAAAATCCCTAGAAATATTAGTGAAAGAGGGATTACAAAATAAGCTTTATAAAATGCCAGAAGATATTCAAATTAAAATACAAAAAACACTTCAGAAAATCATAAATGAAGGTAACGGTGGGTTAATATGCATTTTACTTTAATGCTTCATCATGTATTTTATTTTACTTAAAAGTATCTATAATGGCGTAAATTTTAACATCTGTGCTTTTAAAATTTAGGACTTTAGATGATTTTGATATTGTCTAGGGTTCTAAATTTTTGAGTATAATTTAGAGTTACCTATATAGCTCAAAATAAATTTTATTGAACATTCTTGCAGGTTTGTTTGTTGGAGATATTTTATGGTATAATCATTTTAAATCTTGCTTTTAAACTTAGGTTTACGATAGATCAATTGAAATTAAAGTACTCATAAGTTTTTCTTGAAATTATTATTAATATGTATGTATAATAAAATGTGGATTGATGAGGCTTCATGGAAGGATGAAATTATAATGATTAAAAGTATGACTGGTTTTGGAAGAGGCACTATAGAAAGTGAAAAACAAAGTTTTATAGTGGAAATAAAAAGTGTAAATCATAGATACTGTGATTTAAATATTAAAATGCCAAAAAGTCTTATGCCTCTGGAAGACAGAATAAGAAAAATTGTTCAGCAAAAAATAAATAGAGGTAAGGTAGATGTTTTTATAACTCAAATGAACTTTGAAGATCAGGCTACAAAGGCTGTATTAAATGAAGGTTTAGCTAATAGCTATGTAGAATGTTTAAATGTTATTAAGGAAAAATACAATATAAAAGACAATATATCTCTTTCACTTATTGCTAAATTTCCAGAAATTATAACTGTAAAAAAAGACGATGCTGATCTTGAAAATATATGGAAGTATTTATTAACTGCTTTTAATGATGCATTAGAAATGCTAGTGGGTATGAGAGAAAAAGAAGGGGAGAAACTAGAAAAAAATATACTTGAAAAATGCAGTTCTATTCAAACTTTACTAAATACTATAGAAAATAAATCTTTTCAAGTAGTAAAGGAATATAAAGAAAAGCTTTCAGAAAGGTTGAAGGATTTGCTTGATAAATATCCGGTAGATGAGAATAGAGTTGCAATGGAAATAGCACTATTTGCAGATAAATCTTGTATTGATGAAGAAATTGTAAGGCTAAATAGCCATATAGTACAATTTAAAGAGACCTTAACATTGAAGGAACCTGTAGGAAGAAAACTTGATTTTATACTACAGGAAATGAATAGAGAGGCAAATACAATTGCTTCCAAATCAACAAATCTGGATATAACTAAAGTTACATTAAATATAAAAAACGAAATAGAAAAAATAAGAGAGCAAATACAAAACGTGGAGTAAGATAGGAGGAAATGTATGGGTATAAAATTAATAAACATAGGATTTGGAAATATTGTTTCAGCAAATAGATTGGTGGCTATAGTAAGTCCAGAATCCGCTCCCATAAAGAGAATAATTCAGGAAGCAAGAGATAGAGGAATGCTTATAGACGCTACTTATGGAAGAAGAACAAGAGCTGTTATAATAACAGATAGTGATCATGTAATACTTTCAGCAGTTCAACCTGAAACTGTAGCACATAGATTGTCTTCCAAAGATGGTGAAGATGATATTGGTGAGGTTGAGGAATAATGTCAAGAAAAGGATTGCTAATTGTCATATCAGGACCTTCTGGAACTGGAAAAGGTACAGTTTGCAAGGCATTGCTGAAAAAAAATGATTTTTGGATTTCTACTTCAGCTACTACTAGGTCTCCAAGAAAAGGGGAGGTAGATGGAGTAAATTATTATTTTTTGACCGAGGAGACTTTTAAGGACAAAATAAAAAATAAGGATTTTTTAGAGTATGCTAAAGTTTATGAAAACTATTATGGTACACCTAAGTCTCAAGTTTTGAAAGCCATAGATGAAGGAAAAGATGTAGTGCTTGAAATTGATATTCAGGGAGCCTTAAAGGTAAAAGAAAGCTATCCAGAAGGGGTGTTTATATTTATACTTCCGCCTTCAATGAAGGAACTTAAAAACAGGATTATAGGTAGGGGAAGTGAAACACCTGAGTCCTTGAATCTAAGATTTAAGTCAGCTTATAAGGAAATAAATTATGTTTCAAAATATAATTATGCGGTTATAAACGATACTGTAGACAATGCAGTGGAAAATATAGAGAGCATTATTACAGCTGAAAAATGTAGAGTAGATAGGATTAAAGATGAAATATTAAATTCTAAGGAGGGTATTTTATATGAATAATTCAATGATAAATCCATCTATTGTGGATTTACTTAAAAAGGTAGATAATAGGTATACTTTAGTTACTATAACAGCTAAAAGGGCAAGACAACTAATTCAGGATTCGGAACCACTTGTAGATGTGGATTCAACTAAACCAGTTACTATAGCTATTAATGAAATAGATCAAGATTTGATTACCTATGAAACTGTAAAAGAGGGAATTAAATAATGGTAAATGGCAAGAAAACAGTTGTCATAGGGGTAACTGGTGGAATAGCAGTTTATAAATCACTAGATGTTATAAGTAGGTTGAAAAAAAAGGACTTTGATATAAATGTGATAATGACAAAGTCTGCTGCAAAATTTGTTACTCCCCTTACTTTCCAGACTTTAAGTCAAAATATAGTACACACTGATATGTTTGAAGAACCACGAGCTTTTGAAATACAACACATTTCTCTTGCAAAAAAAGCGGATTTGGTAGCAATAGTTCCTGCTACGGCTAACATAATAGGAAAGGTTTCAAGTGGAGTAGCAGATGATCTTTTAACTACAACTATCATGGCAACTAAGGCTCCTGTAATTTTTGCACCTGCTATGAATACAAATATGTATTCCAATCCAATCCTGCAGGATAATATAAATAAACTTATGAAGTTTGGATATGAATTCATAAAACCAGCTGTAGGAAGATTGGCATGTGGCGATAGTGGAGAAGGAAAACTTCCAGATGCTGATTTTATAGCTCAGGTAATTGAAAGTATGCTTTATGGTATTAAGGATTTACGGGGAAAAAAGGTTCTTGTAACTGCAGGACCGACTATAGCAGATATAGATCCAGTAAGATATATAACAAATAGGTCTTCAGGAAAGATGGGTTATTCCATAGCCGAAGAGGCTAGGGACAGAGGTGCAGATGTAACTTTGATATCTGGGCCTACAAAGCTAAATATTCCATTTGGAATTAATTTTATAAATGTAAGGACAAATGCACAGATGCTAAAGGCTGTGCTTGATAATTTTCAAGGACAAGATATAGTAATAAAAGCTGCTGCAGTATCTGATTATAAAACAAAAGATTATTCCAAAAGGAAGATAAAGAAAAGTGAAGATGAATTTTCATTAGCTTTTATTAGTGATGTGGACATATTGAAGGAACTTGGGAAATTAAAGAAAAATCAAATTCTAGTTGGATTTGCTGCTGAAAGCAACGATCTTTTGGAGAATGCTTCAAAGAAGCTCGAGAAAAAGAATCTTGACTATATAGTTGCCAATAATATAACGGCATCTGATTCAGGATTTGCTTCAGATGACAACAGGGTAACAATACTATCAAGGGATGGAAAAAAGGTAGATTTAAATAAGATGAGTAAGAGAGAAGTTGCTCGAAATTTATTCAATATACTATCCCAAAGGTAATTTGATTTATCTAAAATATCGGTTTAAATGTTTGAGAGGGGTTTAAATTTAAAATACCTCTCTTATTTAATGTTTATATAAAGGGTGATTTAGTGTATACATATGCAGGTATAATTGTAAACAATAGTTCTGTAAAATTAGATAAAATTTTTACCTATAAAATACCAGATAAGTTAAGTGGAAAAATTAGTATAGGTTCTAGAGTAAAAATACCTTTTGGTATGGGAAACAATAAATTAGATGGATTTGTAGTTAGGTTATATGAAGATGATATAGAAAGCAGGAAAATTAAAGAAATAAGTGATATATGTGAAAAATTCCCGCTTTTTACAAAAGAAGATTTAACTCTTATAGAAAAAATGAGAGAAATATACTTGTGTACATATCTAGAATGTATAAGAGTGTTTATTCCGAGGGGAACACTTAAAGGAATGAAAAAGAAAAAGGAAAGCCTAATTTATATTGGTAAAGATTTAGAAGGAAACTTTAATAAAGAACCATACATAGATATATATAAAGTAGTAAAAGAAAACAATGGAGTATACACTAAGAACTTTATAAGCAAAAATTATAAATTATCCCTATCATCTATAAATACTATGATAAAACACGGATTTCTTGTGGTTAATGAGAAAACTGTAGATAGGTATGATGTAAGACAGTATAGAGCGTATTCTAAAAAGGTACTGAATAGTGAGCAGCAGTATGCAGTAGACAATATAATAAACTCAGATAAAAACATATTTTTAATTCATGGAGTCACAGGTAGTGGTAAAACTGAAATTTACATGCATCTTGTTGAAAAGGCTATGGATAAAGGTAAGGAATCCATAATACTGGTGCCGGAAATTGCACTTACTCCACAAATGGTTGAAAGATTTAAAGGAAGATTCGGAAAAAATATAAGTGTATTTCATAGCAAATTATCAGATGGGGAAAGATATGATGAATGGATGAGGGTAAAGCTTGGCCAGGTGAAAGTTGCAATTGGTGCAAGATCTGCGGTATTTCTTCCATTTAATAACTTAGGACTTATAATAATAGATGAAGAACATGAGTGGAGCTACAAATCAGACAGTAATCCAAGGTATAATGCTAGAGAAATTGGACAGATGAAATGTAAACAATACAATTGTAAAATGATACTTGGCTCAGCCACACCTTCTATAGAAACGTATTATAAATGTAAGACTGGTGAAATTGAACTTATAGATATAAAAAACAGAGCAGATGGGGCACTTATGCCAGAAGTTGAAATTGTAGATATGAGGCAGGAACTTATAAATAACAATAAATCTATATTCAGTAGGGAACTTTATCAATGTATTTGTAACAGACTTTCAAAGGGTGAACAGATAATATTGTTTTTAAATAGGAGAGGCTATTCCACCTTTGTTTCTTGCAGAAAATGTGGTTATGTATTTAAATGCAATAATTGTGATATATCCTATACCTATCACCAGAATCAAAGAAAACTTGTTTGTCATTATTGTGGAAGCAGGATAGAAGTACCTAAAGTTTGTCCTAAATGTGGCAGTAAATATGTTAAATATTTTGGTGTGGGAACAGAAAAGGTGGAAAACCAGATAAAAGCTTATTTCCCTAAAGCAAGAACACTTAGAATGGATTTTGATACTACAAGAAGTAAAAATTCTTATGAAAATATCTATAATACATTCAAACAGGGAAAAGCAGATATACTTATAGGAACTCAAATGGTAGCAAAAGGTTTGGATTTTAAAAATGTAACTTTAGTAGGTGTAGTGGCTGCAGATTTGTCCCTTAATTTGCCGGATTTTAAATCTACAGAGAGGACATATGAACTTATAACCCAAGTTTCAGGAAGGGCAGGTAGAGGAGAAAAGCCTGGAAAAGTAATTATTCAAACTTATAATCCTGAAAATTACAGCATAAGATATGCAGCTAAAAATGATTACGATAGTTTTTATAGGGAAGAAATTGGAATAAGGGAAAATATGAGTTATCCCCCATTTGCAGATATACTTCTTATAAATATGAATAGTAAAAATGAAAATGTATTAATAAAAAATATACAAAATGTTGGTATATTCTTAAAAAAACTTCTTGAAAAAGATGATAAAATTATAATATTAGGACCATGTCCCTGTCAAATATCAAAAATAAAGGAATTGTACAGGTGGCAGATAATATTAAAAGGAAAGATAACCATAAATATTGCACAAAATGTTAAAGAAGTAGTTTATGATTTATTGAAAGATGTTTATAATGATATAAGAGTTAGTATAGATAGAAATCCTAACAGTATGTTGTAAGATATATTAATTTAGACGCAATTATCAATATGAAACAGGAAGGAGTTGAATAAGCCGTAAAAAATCTATCAATATATATTAGATTTCATTGAAACGGCAAATAATATGGCTTTGAGAACTGTCAGAAAATATGGAGATAGTATATTAAGAAAAAAAAGTAGGAAAGTAGAGGAAATAAATGAAAGAATCCATGTACTGTTAGATGACATGGAGGAAACCCTTTATGAAGAAGATGGTGTAGGACTTGCAGCACCTCAAGTGGGTGTTTTAAAGAGAGTTATAGTTATAGATGTTGGAGAAGGGATTTTAAAACTAGTGAATCCAGAAATTACATATTCTGAGGGTAAAGCCGTAGATATAGAAGGATGCTTGAGTATACCCGGAAGTGAAGGGGAGGTTGAAAGGCCAAAGAAAGTAAAGGTAAAAGCATTAAATGAGAAAGGTGAAGAGATTGTAATAGAAGGTGAGGATTTGCTTGCCAGAGCACTTTGCCATGAAATAGACCATTTAAATGGCATACTCTTCATAGATAAAATCATAAAAAAAGGTGAGGTAACTAAGTAATGAATATAGTTTTTATGGGAACACCTGAATTTTCGGTGCCATCTTTAAAAAGATTAATAGAGGAATTTAATGTTGAAGCTGTATTTACTCAACCAGATAAACCAAAGGGAAGAGGTAAAAAGTTATCTTTTTCCGAAGTTAAAGAAGAGGCTCTTAAACACGATATTCCAATATATCAACCCCTTAAGTTAAAAAATGATGCAGAGGCAATTTCTGCTTTAACAAAGATAAGACCAGATTTCATAGTGGTAGTTGCCTATGGACAGATACTTACAAAACAAGTTCTGGATATACCTAAGTATGGATGCATAAATCTTCATGCTTCACTTTTACCTAAATATAGGGGAGCAGCACCTATAAACTGGTGTATTATAAATGGAGAAAGTGAAAGTGGAAATACTACTATGTTTATGGATACAGGGCTTGATACAGGAGATATGCTTTTAAGCAGCAATGTTAAAATTGCAGATAATATGACAGCTGGTGAACTCCACGATGTGCTTATGGAAGATGGAGCAGAACTATTGGTCAAAACATTAAAAGGACTGGAAAAAGGTGATATTGTAAGAAAAAAACAGGGAGAAACTACAACTGAGTATGCTGGAATGTTGAATAAGAGTATGGCAAAGATAAATTGGAATTTAAATTGTAAAGACATAAAAAATTTTGTAAGAGGTTTAAATCCATGGCCTATTGCATATACTCAATATAAGAATGATAATATGAAAATATATGAGGTGGAGTGCTTGGATGAAAGTTGTGGTGAGGAACCAGGCTGTATAATAGATGTATCCAAAAATGGAATTAAAGTTGCCTGTGGAAATGGCACTGTACTCATAAAAAAAATACAATTTCCTGGAAGAAAACCCATGAATGTAAGTGAATATATAAAAGGACATTCTATAGAAAAAAACATTGTATTAAAAAAGTAATTTGTGGAGGTGGTTAACCTATGTTTTTCTTTGACAGCAGTTTTATTATACTCATTCCTGCGATTTTAGTAGCAGCTTGGGCACAGTATAAAGTATCGTCCACTTTTAATAAATATTCAAGATATAGAAGTCAAAATGGATATACAGGTGCTCAGGTAGCTAGGATGCTTTTAGATGGCAGTGGTTTATATGATGTACCAGTAGAGCTGATACCAGGAAAACTCAGTGATCACTATGATCCTTCAAAAAGAGTTATGAGACTTTCAGAAGAAGTTTATTATGGAAATTCTGTGGCGTCAATTGGGGTTGCAGCTCATGAAACAGGGCACGCAATTCAGCACAAAAACGGGTATGTACCACTTATTATAAGAAATTCCATTGTACCTGCAGTTAACTTTGGTTCTAGTGCGTCCTGGATACTATTTTTAGCAGGAATTATTTTAGGAATTAAGGGACTTGTGAATATAGGTATAATTTTATTTACTTTAGTAGTTTTGTTTCAGATAATAACTCTTCCAGTAGAATTCAATGCGTCAAGTAGAGCATTAAAAATATTAGAAAGAAGAAATATATTATATTCCGATGAGTTAGTTGGAGCTAGATCTGTTTTAAGTGCTGCTGCAATGACTTATGTAGCTGCAGCGTTAACGGCTATAGCTAATTTATTAAGACTTATATATATAAGTAGGGACAGAGATTAAAATATATATTTTAGACATTTTAAAGAAAATAGGCTAGTGTACTGACTGGTTATTTCTTTGAAAATGTCTTAAGTTAGAGGTAAAAAGATGAATGGAGCAAGAAGTACAGCTGTAGAAATACTTAATGAGGTATTGGAAAGTAATGCATATTCTAATAAAGTTTTAAATACGTATTTAAATAAGAATAATTTAAACAAAAAGGATAAGGCTTTAGTTACTGAAATAGTATATGGTACTTTAAAATATATGTATACTATTGACACTATACTAGATGATTTCATAAAAAGTAGTTTAAAGAAGATGAATATAGATATAGTAAATATACTGAGAATTTCTATATATCAACTCAGGTACCTAGATAAAATACCTGAGTTTGCAGTAGTAAATGAAGCCGTAGAACTTTCGAAAAAAAAGTCAAAGGGGCTCTCAAAATTAGTCAATGGAGTCTTAAGAAATTACTTGAGAAATAAAGATAATTTGCACTGTGAACATAATGACAATAAAATAGATAACTTGTGTTTTAAATATTCATTTCCAAGGTGGATGACTTTGCTTTTTATTCATCAATATGGAGAAGCTGTAGGTGAGAGTATATTACAATCACTTAATTACATACCCAAAGTTACAGTTAGAGTTAATGGATTAAAAATTGATTATAAAAGTGTTTGGGATGAACTTTTAAAAAATGGATATGACATACAAAAAGGTAAAATATGCAAGGAAGCTGTAGTAATAAATAGAGGCAGCAATATAGAGGAAAATCCACTTTTTAAAAAAGGATATATAACAGCACAGGATGAAAGTGCCATGCTTGTAGCACATATTGTAGACCCGGAAGAAAATATGACCATACTTGATATGTGCAGTGCACCTGGAGGAAAGTCCTGCCATATGGCAGAACTTATGAAAAATACAGGAGTAATATATGCCTATGATTTACATGAGAATAAATTAAGATTTGTAGAAGAAAACGCAAATAGAATGGATATTAAAAACATAAAATGTAATAAGTTAGATGCGGAAAAATATGTAGAACAGTTTGAAGCTACAGCAGATAGAGTGCTAATAGATGTGCCATGCTCAGGACTAGGAATAGTAAGAAAGAAACCTGAAATTAAATGGAACAAAAGTATGAAGTCTTTAAATAGCCTTATAAATGTGCAGAGAAAAATCATGTTAAATGCTTCAAGATATGTAAAAGATGGTGGAAAACTTATATATTCTACTTGTACCTTAAATAAAAGTGAAAATGAAGATAACATAAATTGGTTTATTAGAGAAAATCCCCAGTATAAATTAGAAAAAATTTATTGTGGTGATTTTGACAACATAATTTATCATAAAGAGGGATATATAACTATATTGCCCGATGATAATATGGATGGATTTTTTATTGCAAAAATGATAAAACATAGGTAGGTGCAATATATGGATAATATTCTTGACTTTGATATGGAAGAATTGAAAAGTTGGATGAGAGACAATTGTGAAAGTGAATTCAGAGCAAAACAGATAATGGACTGGATATATAAAAATGGTCAATGCGATTTTGATAATATGACCAATATACCTAAGAAGTTACTAAAAAAGTTAAAAACAAATTTTTACATAGGTACTACTGAATTAGTTAAAAAATGTGAGTCAAAATTTAAAGATACTTTTAAATTTTTATATGAATATAAAGATGGAAATATGGTGGAAACTGTAGTTATGAAATATAAACATGGTAATTCCATATGTATTTCAACTCAAGTAGGATGTAGGATGGGATGTAAGTTTTGTGCATCTACAATAGATGGAATGGTTAGAAACTTGACAGCAGGAGAAATGTTAGGCCAAATTTTAAAATCCCAGAATGAAATAGGAGAGAGGATATCCAATATAGTGCTTATGGGAAGTGGGGAACCCCTAGATAATTATGAAAATGTGTTGAAGTTTTTAAAAATAGTAAATTCTGAGTACAGTTTCAACATAGGCCAAAGACATATAACCTTGTCAACTTGTGGTATAGTACCTAAGATAAAGGATTTAGCAGATAGGGATCTTCAGATAACTTTGGCCATATCACTACATGCTCCAAATGACGTTATGAGAAAAAAAATAATGCCTATTGCAAATAAATATTCCATAAAAGATGTAATAGATGCATGTAAGTATTATATAGAAAAGACGGGTAAAAGGGTATCTTTTGAATACGCTTTGGTAAGTGGAGTAAATGACAGTTTAAAATGTTGTGATGAATTAACTGAACTTATAAGTGGATTATTGTGCCATGTTAATTTAATACCAGTCAATGAAGTTAAGGAAAATAACTTAAAAAAATCTTCTTCTGATGATGTAAAGAAATTTTACCATAGGTTGATTAAGAATAAAATAGAGACTACTATAAGAAGAGAAATGGGTTCAGACATAGACGCTGCTTGCGGACAATTGAGGAGAAGTTATTTAAAATCGAAAAAGTTATAGAGAGGGTGTAGAAAATGGTGGGGATCTTATCAGATGTAGGTAAGGTAAGAAAGCTAAATGAAGATTTTGTAGATTTCTATAATGGTAAAAATTTTAACTTATATGTAATAGCAGATGGAATGGGTGGACACAATGCAGGAGAGGTAGCCAGCAAGATTGCTGTGGAAACAACCATTTCTTACATGAAATCAAATGAAACATCAAATATGGAGGAAGATTTATTAAAAGCTGTAAGTGTAGCAAATGATAAAATTTATGAACTTTCTATTAGCAACAGTCAATTTGGTGGAATGGGGACAACTATAACAGTCTGCCTTGTAAAAGATAAAGATATGATAGTAGCAAATGTAGGGGATAGTAGTTGCTATGTTGTAAAATATGATGGTATAACAAAAGTGACTAAAGATCACTCTTTAGTACAACAACTGGTGGATGAAGGTAGTATAACTGAAGAAGAAGCTGCAATTCATCCTAACAAAAATATAATAACAAGAGCGCTTGGAACTAATAAGTCTGTAAAAGTAGATATATTTAAAGTAAATTTAGAAGATGTAAATAGAGTAATAATGTGTACTGACGGGCTATCTAATGGAGTAAATATGAACGAAATGTATGATATAATAATGAATAACAATAACGAAGATGCTTGCAAGCAGCTAATAGAACTAAGTAAGCTTAGAGGTGGAAAGGATAATATATCAGTTATTGTATTTGAAGGAGAGTGTAAAAAATGATAGGGACTATGCTAGGGAATAGATATGAGTTGCTTGAAAAAATAGGAGAGGGAGGTATGGCTATTGTTTATAGGGCCAAAGACCACCTCTTGAGCAGAAACGTAGCTGTTAAAATTCTCAAAGAAGAATTTTCAAGTGATGGAGAATTTGTAGAGAAATTTAAAAGGGAAGCAGCAGCAGCAGCAAGTCTTTCAGATAATAATATAGTGAACATATATGATGTAGGTACACAGAAGGATATAAACTACATAGTAATGGAATGTGTTATTGGAAAGACTTTAAAACAAGTAATAAAAGAAGAAAAGAAAATACCTCCTGCAAGGGCAGTAGAAGTAGCTATTCAAATAGCTAAAGCTTTGAAATGTGCCCATAAGAATAATATTATACATAGAGATATAAAACCTCATAATATTCTTGTGACAGAAGATGGTATAGTAAAAGTAACGGACTTTGGTATAGCCAAAGCCTCGGATTCAGTTACAATAACTAATTCTAATAAGATAATGGGTTCTGCACACTACTTTTCCCCAGAACAAGCAAAAGGAAGCTTTGTAGACTTTAGAACAGATATTTACTCCCTTGGCATAGTTATGTATGAAATGGTTACAGGACGTGTTCCCTATGATGCAGAAAGTCCTGTATCAATAGCACTAAAACATATACAAGAACCTGTAGTTCCACCAAATCAGTTAAATGAAAATATACCAGATAGTTTAAATAGACTTATTCTGAAAGCTGTGGAAAAAGAGCCTATAAGAAGATATCAGACAATGGAAGATATGTTAGTGGATTTGAAAAAGATAGAAAATAATCAAAAAATCAATTTGTCAGATGATGACTTAAGTGGTGATATGACTAGGATAATGGATCCTGTAGATGTAAACAATGCTTATAAAAATGAGGACGATTATGATGATGAAGTAGAGCCAGCAAGAAAACCAGTTAAATTAAACTTAGACCCTAAAAAGAAAAAGAGAATATTGACCACCGCAATAGGTGTTCTTGTAGTTGTAATAGGTATAATTTCAGGATATATTTGGTATAACAAGGTATATAGCAGCGGAGACATAACTGTGCCGAGTATTGTAGGCATGAAACAGGATGATGCCAAACAGTTAGTAGAAAGCAAAAAGCTTAATTTTGTAATAGGTGGCAAAGAAAAAAGTGACAAACCAGAAGGAACAGTAATAGATTGTTTTCCTAAATCAGGAACAAAGGTAAAATCAAACTCAGATGTAAGGGTAATTATAAGCAGTGGATCTGATTCACTGACTGTTCCAAATTTAGTTGGAGTAGATTTTGCTACTGCAAAGGATATTATATCAAACAGTGGGCTCACTTTGGGAAATGTATCTTACAGACACAGTGACGATGTAGCAGAAGGAGATGTTATAAGCCAAGATCCTACAGCAGATAGTAAAGCTCAAAATGGTACAAAAGTAAATCTTGTGGTAAGTAAGGGAGCAGATGCAAAATATGTAACAGTACCAGATGTTTCAGGCAAAAACATAGAAGAAGCAGCTTCTATAATGGCAGGTTCAGGACTTAAGGTTTCTAGAAATCCAGTAGCTACTTCAGATAAATCTCAGAGTGGAGTTGTAACAAGCCAAAGCATAGGAGGATCACAGCAAGTTAAAGAAGGTACTACGGTAAGCTTAACTTATTATGAATATAAAGAAACTCAAAATGATCAAAGTAGTAATTTAGGAACCCCAACTGGAGGAAAAAGCACTGGAAACAGCGGACAAAGTAAGGATGGAAGCGATACAGGAAGCGGAAGCGGGTCTAGCGGAAGTAAATCTGATAATGGAAGCGGCACAGGCAGTTCTTCTTCTGATGGAGGTACAGGAAACAATGGAAATACAAATACGGGTGGTACAGGAAATTCAGATAAAACAAATTAGGAGGAATTTATGCAGGGAACTATAGTTAAGGGTATAGGAGGATTTTATTATATAAAAACAGATAATGGGGTAATTGAATGTAAGGCAAGGGGAAAGTTTAGGCATAATTCACTTTCCCCTATGGTAGGAGATAAAGTTGATATTGCACTAGAAAAAGAGCAGGGAGTTATTAATAGAATCTATCCTAGAAAAACTAAATTGAAGAGACCTGCTGTAGCTAATGTAACCCAGGCACTGGTAGTTTTTGCATTTAACCGTCCTGAAATAAATGAAGATCTATTAAATAGATTTCTTATAAGCTGTGAATTGAATAATTTGAAAATAGTAGTTTGCTTTAATAAGCTGGATTTAGCAGAAGAAAAGGAAAAATCCGATATAGCCAATACTATGAAAAAAATAGGCTATGACGTAATATTTTTAACGGCAAAAGAGAATTGTGGAATTGATAAAATTAAAGAAAAGCTTAAAGGAAATATTACGGTATTGTGTGGTCCATCAGGAGTTGGAAAATCTACTATTTTAAATGCCATTTCAGGAAAAGAGATTATGGAAACGGGTGAGATAAGTCAAAAATTGAAGAGAGGAAAACACACTACAAGACATAGTGAGCTAATAGAATTGGAAGAAGGGCTTATAGTGGATACTCCGGGATTTTCCTCTCTGGATATATCTGATATATCAGAGGAAAAACTTCAGTATTGTTTTCCAGAGTTTACTGACCTTATAGGGAAATGTAAATTTACAGGTTGTTTTCATTATAAAGAACCGAATTGTGCTATTAAAGCTTCTGTTGAAGATGGCAAAATAGATAGAAAAAGATATGAGTTTTACATTAAGGTTTTAAATGAAATTATAAGTAAAAAAAAGTATTGAGCTGCTCATATAGCAGTATAGATTAAGGAGAGAGAAACATATGATAAGAATAGCACCTTCAATATTATCTGCAGATTTTTCAAAATTAGGGGAAGATATAAAAAGTCTGGACAAATATGGGGCCGATTTAATTCATATAGACGTAATGGATGGAAATTTTGTACCAAATATATCTTTTGGAGTACCTATTATTAAAAGCATAAGGCCTCTTACAAAGTTACCTTTTGACGTACATTTAATGATAGAAGAACCTTCAAGATATGTGGAGGATTTTGTAAAAGCAGGAGCAGATATTATAACAGTTCATTTCGAGGCGGATAGGCATATAGATAGGACTATAAATTATATAAAAAGTTTTGGGGTAAAAGTTGCAGTTGCACTGAATCCAGCTACCTTAGTAGATAATATAAAGTACTTAATACCTTATTTAGACATGGTTCTCATAATGTCTGTAAATCCAGGATTTGGAGGACAAAAATATATAGAGTATTGTTCTGATAAACTTAAGTACATAAAAGAATTAAGCAGTAAATGTAACAAAAATTTAATGATAGAGGTAGACGGCGGTGTTTCAAAGGGCAATATAGCAAAAATAGTAGATAGCGGTGCTAATGTAATAGTAGCGGGTTCTGCTGTATTTAAGGGTGGAAATATAGAAGAGAACATAAGATTATTAAGAGGGGAAATTTAAAATGAAAGCAATCATAGTATCTGGGGGCAGTGCTCCATCTAGAAAATTAATTGAAGAGGAAATTGATGAAGATTCTATTTTGATTTGTGCAGATGGAGGGGCAAATTGTCTCTATGAGTATAAAATTATACCGGATTATTTAATTGGAGATTTTGACTCTATAGACAAGAATGTTTTAACGTTTTTTAAAAGTAAAAAATGTTCTATAGATACATATCCTAGGGCTAAGGATTTTACGGATACTGAAATTGCAGTAGAAAAGTCCCTGGAATTAAAAGTAGACCAGATAGTAATGCTTGCATGTACTGGAAGCAGGATAGACCATGTTTTAGCCAACTTAGGTATGCTTTTAAAATGTAACCGCAGTGGAGTGAAGGCATATATAAAGGATGAACATAATATTATTGAATTATTATGCAAGACAACGACAATAAAAGGATATCCTGGAGAGACCTTTTCCCTCCATGCCTACTGCAATGTAGTCAAAAATTTAAATATAATAGGTGCTAGATATAAGTTAAGTAATTATGATTTGGCTTTAGGTGATGCAAGGACAGTATCTAATGAATTTATTGAAGAGGAAGCCCGTATAGTGTTTGATAGCGGTATGCTTTTGTGTATGCACAGTAAGGATTGAACAGACAATAAGACAAACTTTTAATAGTATAGATGGTTAAAAGTTTGTAATTATAAAAAGTAGTAACGATATGAAGGTATTATGCATATAATAGTATAAAGCAATTTTTAAGGGATAATAACGTGAAAAAGAAAAGCTGTATTAGAAGAAGAACAAAGAAAAAAATAGGATTAATAGCTTTATCTATAGGTGTTGGATTTTTAATGACAGTTATTATCCCAATATGGGGCTGGATAATAGCTGCAGGCATGGGACTAATTTATTGTGGATGGTATTTAATAAGTTATCATAGATAAGGGGGTAGTTTAATGAAAATTATTGCATTTAAGCTTCCAGGAGTTCTATCTGCAATTATAAAATTTTTCACTAAAAAAAAATAAGTACTTAAAAACAAAAATGCAATTGTATATAAACAACTGCATTTTTATTTTTTATATAGCACGCTGAACCTTTCCTGAACGAAGGCATCTTGAACAAACATGTATAGTTTTTGGTGTTCCATTAACTATAGCTTTAACTTTTCTTACGTTTGGAGTCCAAGTCCTTTTAGATTGACGGTGGGAGTGGCTGTATTGTACTCCAAATACTACACCTTTTCCACATATTTCACACTTCTTTGACATTAAAAACACCTCCTTATGAGTCCTCTAAAATTCAAACACCACTTATTTTATCACAGAAAGCATAATAAGTGCAAGTAAATAGTAAAATTTAAGTAAATGTCCTTTTTCATAGAGCTAATATTTCCTTGAATAAATGTTTTATTTAATATAAAATATGTTTATGGTATTATAGAATATAATACTTTAGTAGGGAGGTTTTTGTATGATAGCTAGTATTGCCGGAGAAAATGGGTATATTGACTATTCGGAAGAAGTAGTTGCAAACATAGTTGGGTTATCAACTATGGAATGCTATGGAGTAGTGGGTATGGCTTCCAAAAACGCAAAAGATGGCTTTTGGGAATTAATAAAAGGTGGAAGTTTTAATAAAGGAGTAAGGGTTCGTTCTCAAAATAATGAACTTATAATAGAACTATATATAATAGTGGAATATGGAACAAAAATATCAGTGATTTCAAATAGTATAATACAGAGGATAAAGTATAATGTAGAAAACTACACAGGACTCAAAGTATCAACTATTACAGTAAATGTTCAAGGTGTTAGAGTCTAGGGAGGTAATTCGTAAAAATGGAATACTTAAATATAGATGGACATCACTTTTACAACATGGTTGTAAATGCTAGCAATAAACTCGAGAATCAAAAAGATTTTGTTAACTCATTAAATGTGTTTCCTGTTCCCGATGGTGATACGGGAACTAATATGTCTATGACCTTTAAAAGTGCAGTACTTGAGGTAAGTAATTCTAAAGATAGCTCTATAGAAAGTATCTCTAAACAATTAGCAAGAGGTGCGCTTATGGGGGCAAGAGGAAATTCAGGGGTAATACTGTCTCAGATATTTAGAGGAATAGCAAAAGGTCTTCAGGGAAAAAAGCAGGTAAATTCAGAAGAATTTGCAAATAGCTTACAAGAGGGAGCAAAATCTGCTTATAAAGCTGTTATGCGTCCTACAGAAGGGACCATATTAACTGTTATAAGAGCTGCTGGCGAAAGTGCTGTTAAGTCCAGTAAAGAGGATATAACTGAGTTACTTCAAGATGTATGTAGTTATAGTAGAACTATATTGAATAAAACGCCTGACATGCTTCCTGTTCTAAAAAAAGCAAAAGTAGTAGATGCAGGTGGAATGGGCCTTCTAATAATACTTCAAGGAATGCAGGAAGTTTTAAGGGATGGTAAGGAAAATGTAGTTGTAGAAGAGGCTCACGATAAAGAAGTTAAATCTGCAGTTAAAGATTTAGGACAGCAGGATATAAAATATGGATATTGCACAGAATTCTTTATCCATTCTAAAGGAACTTGTATAAATGAATTTAAGAAAAAGTTAGAGACCATGGGAGATTCTATGGTAGTGGTGGATGATGAAGATATAATTAAGGTGCACATTCACACAAATGATCCAGGATGGATTCTTTCAGAGGCAATTAAGCTAGGGGAACTGTCAAAAATAAAAGTAGATAATATGAGAGAACAGCACAGACATCTTTTAAGTATAGAAAATTTTGAGGAAAATTCTGATGAAGATAAGGCTTATGATAGTGAGAAACTTAGTTATGAAGAAAAAACTGAGTCACAAAAGTATGCACTTATTTCAGTAGCTATGGGAGATGGAATTAAGAGTATATTTGAGGACTTGGGAGTAGATTACGTAATAGAAGGCGGACAGACCATGAATCCCAGTACTGAAGATATATTGAATTGTATAAATAAAGTAAATGCTAAAAATATAATTATATTGACTAATAATAAAAATATAATTATGTCTGCTAATCAGGCAAAAGAAATATCCAATAAAAATGTAAAGATTGTGCCTAGTAAGACAATACCACAAGGTATTACGGCAATAACATCATTTAATTCAGATATGGATATAGATGAAAATATAAGTACTATGGAAAGGGCACTAACTACAGTGACTACTGGTTCTGTGACCTATGCGGTTAGAGATACAGAAATAGATGATATAAGCATAAAAAAGGGAGATATATTAGGGCTTATTGATGGAAAGATAGAGCAAGTTGGAAAGGACATTTTTGAAGTTTGTGGCGAGCTTTTAAACCATATGATAAAAGAAGATAGTGAACTTATAAGTATATATTATGGTATAGATTGTGAAGAAGAAAAAGTAAAGCATTTTGTAGAAGAAATTGAGAAGAAGTATACTGAAATGGACGTACAATGTTATAGTGGAAAACAGCCTTTATACTATTTTATAGTTTCTGTTGAATAAAAAAAGCGTAAAGCTTTTTTTATTTTTGGTATTTATCCGATGACTACCTGCTTTAATACTTCCACGCACTCTGTGAAAGCGACTATCACCAAATCAAAGATTTGGGATATCTGCTTTTCTCCAAGTAGGAGTAAAGAGTAGCTACGTCCCTGGATAATGATTTTCCCTAAAGGATAACGTATTCTAAGTGCTGAAGCACTAAGAATACTGTTTCTAAGCATCAGGTGGAGTTAAAACTCCATCTGATGCTTAGAACTCTGTTTAATAAGAAGGCAGGTGAGAGTTTGTGAAGCTAAGTGAGGATATCGGATCTTTAAAAGGAGTAGGTAAGGTAACTTGTAAAAACTTAAACAGATGTTGTATATTCAACATACTTGACTTGCTCTTATATTTTCCAAGAGATTATGATATTATTTCTAGCTGCAGTGATTTAAAAGGGAACACAGAAGGAAAGGTCATGATAGATTGTAAGGTTAATTCGATAGAAAGAGATATAAGGACTAGGACTGGTAAAATAATCTCTACAATTGTTTTTGAAAATAGAAATGGACTTTTTAAGGCAAAATGGTTTAATCAACCTTATGTGAAAAAGAAGTTTAAGATAGATGCTGAATATAGAATAGCAGGTAAAATCCAGCATTACAGAGGAAACAGTGTTATAACAAATCCTAAAGTGGTAAATATTAATTCAAATAGCAAAATTGAAGAAAAAATACTTCCTATATACCCTTTAAAGTCAGGAATAACTAACAATACATTTATAAAACTTATATCTTATGTACTTACTAAAGTGAGTATAGATGAAAATTTACCTAAGTGGATAATTACAAAATATAAGTTCTGTAGTTTGGATAAAGCTATAAGGATAATACATAATCCAGTTAATTTTAGAGAATTGAGAGAAGGGAAAAAGAGACTTAAATTTCAGGAACTTTTTACTTACTCTCTAAAAATTTTGATGTTAAAAGAGTATTTTGGGAAAAATAAAAAAGGGGTAGCCTTTAAAATAGCTCCAGAGTTAATAGAACTAAAGAATAAATTACCATATAAACTTACAAAAGCTCAAAATAAAGTTATAAGAGAAATACTTATAGATGAAAAAAGAGAGGTTCCTATGAATAGGCTGCTGCAAGGAGATGTAGGAAGTGGGAAGACTGTAGTGGCGTTAATATCTATTTTTAATGTAGTAAAGAACGGTTATCAAGCAGTTCTAATGGCCCCCACCGAAATATTGGCACAGCAGCACTATGAAGAAGCTATGAAGCTTTTAGAGGGTTTTGACGTAGAAATAGAACTATTGTGTGGAAGTGTTACCCCAAAAAATAAAGATGAAATAAAAGAAAAATTAAAAATGGGTGAAATAGATATTATAATAGGAACCCATGCTTTAATTGAAGATAATGTGAAGTTTAAAAATATAGGAATAGTAGTTACAGATGAGCAGCATAGATTTGGAGTGATGCAGAGAAGTAAACTTGTAAATAAGGGAGATCATGTAGATACTCTTATTATGACAGCTACGCCTATTCCAAGAACTTTGAGTTTGTATTTATATGGTGATTTAAATGTATCAACTATAGATGAACTTCCTCCAGGAAGGCAGAAGATAGATACTTATTACAGAGATAAAAATTCAAGAGACAAAGTTTATAAATTTGCTTTGGAGGAAATAAAGAGGGGAAGACAAGTATATGTAGTATGTCCCCTTGTAGAGGAAAACGAGGAGTTAGATTTAAGTTCTGTAGAAGATATATATGAGGAATTAAAAGAGAAATATTTTAAAAACATACAGATAGATATACTGTATGGAAAAATGCAGCCGAAACTTAAAGAAGAAAAGATGAATAAATTTAAAAATGGCGAGATAAAAGTTATAATTTCAACTACGGTTATAGAAGTAGGCATAAATGTGCCAAATGCTACGGTTATGATAATAGAAAATGCAGAGAGATTTGGGCTTGCACAGCTGCATCAGTTGAGGGGAAGAGTAGGAAGAGGCTCTTATAAATCATATTGCATTTTGATTGCAGATATTAAAAATGACATAATAAGAAAAAGAATGGAGATAATGAGAAGCAGTAATGATGGATTTTTTATTGCAGAGCAAGATCTGAAGATAAGGGGTTCAGGAGAAATTTTTGGATTTAGGCAGCACGGGGAAGATGAACTTGTTTTCTCTAATCTAGTAGAGGATATAAATATACTTAAAGAAGCTAATAGGGAAGCTAAAAGACTTTTAGCAAGTAGAGATGAGGAAGATATAAGAATAAAAGAAGAAATATTAAATAATTTAGAAAGAACTTCAAAATTTATAAGTTTTAATTAATTGTTAATTTGACCACATAATCAAGTGGTTCTTAGGTTCAGGTGGAGTTTGCTTATAAGGAATACCTTTTCTCCATCTGAACCTTAGAAGAACTTATCCAGGCGCGTAGCAGTGCTTATCCCACACTTTGAAGAAGATGGGGGTGTTAGCAATGGTAGCGATCGGATAAATTAAATTAATATGAGAATAATGAAAACTGAATTAATGTACAATTCATAATAATTGTGTAGGATGCATTATGAATTTTAAATAATTTTTGAATAATATAAAAATATATGCTAAAATATTATAAAATGACTATAGTATGTAAAAAACATAAAGTAGGAGGAAAATTTATGAGAATAATTGCAGGTCTTGCCAGAGGAAGAAAATTAATGTCTCCTAATGGGTATAATATTACGAGGCCTACTTTAGATAGAGTTAAGGAAGCCATGTTTAATATAATTCAGAATAGAGTCTATGGTTCGAAAGTATTAGACGTATTTGCAGGCACAGGGAGCTTAGGACTTGAAGCTGCAAGCCGTGGCGCAGAAAAATGTTATTTAGTTGACAGAAGTAGTGACACTTTTTACTTTTTAGACAAAAATGTGGAGAATTTAGGATTTTCTAATATATGTAAAACTATTAATAAGGATTCTTATGAAGCCTTACAGGAACTTTCAAGAAAAAATTTGATGTTCGACATAATATTTATTGATCCACCTTATAAAAAGGATATGATTCCACCAGCTGTAGAGATAATTGAAAGTAAAAACCTACTGCAAAAAGATGGAATTATAGTTACTAAAATTGATACCAGTGAAGAAATATATCAAGGAAATATTAATATAGTTTTAATGAATCATAGAAAATATGGAAAAACTACGGTATGCTTTTATAAATATAAGGAGGATTAATTATTATGAAGACTGCGGTATATCCCGGAAGTTTTGATCCAATAACCAATGGGCATTTAGACATAATAAATAGGGCATCTAAAGTATTTGATCATTTGATAGTTGGAGTACTAATTAATCCTGAAAAACAGGGCCTATTTAATATTGAAGAAAGAGTAAAATTAATTCAAAAGGTAGTGAAAGATATACCTAATGTAAAAGTTGAAAGCTTTAGCGGTCTGTTAATAGATTTTATGAAAAAAAATGACATTCAAGTTATAGTAAAAGGACTGAGAGCAGTATCAGATTTTGAATATGAATTTCAGATGTCTCTTATGAATAAAAAGCTAGATTCTGATAAAGAGACAGTATTTATGATGACTAGTGCCATGAATTCCTATTTGAGCTCATCCTCGGTAAAGCAAGTTGCTATGTTTGGGGGATGTATTAAAGGTTTAGTACCTGAAGAAATAAGGTTTGATATTATAAACAAGATTAATAGAGTTTATAAAAAGTGCTAAGGTATCTTAGGGGGAAAAATTATGGATGCTATTAAATTAATAGAATATCTTGAAGAAATTATAGATACATCTGCAAAAGTTCCTATGACAGGGAAGGTTATGGTGAATAAAAAGGAAATTTTAGATGTGCTTCAAAAAATAGTGGATTATCTTCCTAGCGAGCTTAAAAAGGCACAGTGGATAGTAAACGAAAAAGAGAGAATTTTAAGTGAAGCTGTACAAGAATCTGAAACTATGAAAAAAGAAAATTTGAGTTTGTTAAGACGTCAAATAGAAAACCATGATATTACCAAAGAAGCTAATATGAGGGCAGAAGAAATTATATCATCTGCGAAGAAAAACGCCAAGGCAATAAGACTAGGCGCTCGAGACTATGCAGATGAACTATTAAGCCAGTTGGACAATGAATTATCAAGGAAAAATGATGAGATGCTAGCAACGCTGAAAGTAGAACTTCAAAAGATGTTAAATAATTTAGTAAACAGCATGGATCTAAAGACTGAAGATATAAGAGCAAATATAAAAGAACTAAGAGACATGAAATAATTGCTTTAATTTATATAAAATCCAGGGAGTAATAAGCAAAATTATAGTAAGTATAAACAAGTTATTAAAGTATGTAGTTATTTTATAATAAGGTAGAAAAGTTTCTTGCGATAATTTTAAAGAGAATAGGTTATAAAGTGATAAGCTAAATATGGAACATATTATTCCCTGTAGTATTTTTCTAAGAGAATATTTTTTTAAAGATATTTTAAATTTATAAGTAAAAGAGTACACTTGAGATATAATTGATAGTCCGCTGAAGGTGAATAAAAAACTTACTAGTATAATTTTTAAATTAAGGGAGGCAGTAGAAGATGATATTAAGCTGCATCCATTAGTCATTTCTATCATTCCAAGGAAAATTCCTTCCATTATGTTACCCGAAATATGAGTTATACGTGAAATGCTACTAATTAGTAAATTAAATAGAATATTATTTTTTAAAATACTATTTACAACAGAAAATAATATGACAAATCCACCTATTGATATGCAGTTTTTTAAAGAATCTTCAATACTGTTTTTAAATACCTTTCCGATATTTTCACTTTCATGAGAGTGATTTCTATAAGCAATAGGTTTGTAATATGTTTTTTTAGAAGGTATCAAAAAACTCATAACTATACAAGATAGCAAATTAGAAAGTAATAGTATATACCCTATAAAAGAGCTCTTTAGCATGGAAACTCCAACAGAACCTAGCATAAAGAGAGGACTTGCATTAGAAGCTATATTTAAAAGCCTCTCGCAGGTGAAAAGGTCTATTATTTTTTTTTCATAAAGTTGACAAGCATATTTTGCTCCAAGGGGATACCCACAAAGTGTGCTTATAATTAATACGAAGCTGCAGTTAGTTGGGAGTCTTAAGGGTTTGCACAGGGCTTTGCCTATTAATTTTGAATATATGTACACTCCATCACAAGAGAGTATTATGTTGGATACAACTAAAAATGAAAATAAAGATGGAAATACCTTGTAAAAAAATAATAGACTACCTGAAATTACCCCATCTATACATAGCTTTGGTGCAAGTATAATTTCAATTATAAAAATTGAACATACTATAGTTATAAGTAAATTTTTATCTTTTAGTAAAATAAAAAGAAGTATTAATATTGCAAATATTAATAGATAAAATAAAACTTCCAAGAATGTCACCTACTTTTTAAAAAATTTATTGAATATAAACACAGTTTATTAAATTATATTTAAAAAGTAGGAAACTTATTCTAAATTTGATCTGCCATGATGGGACTTTGAAGGTAATCATTGTTAAAAGGTATATTTTTGTTTAATAGACTATAGGCTTTTGTGCACTGTATGTCTAATTCAAGCATTTCACTTATTTTTTTTGGCATTTTTACGTAAATTGGAATAGAAGAGTTATTTTTCATTTCCTTAAGTACTTTTATACCGGTAGAATTAAATCCTAAGACTCTTCCATAGGGACATATATTTCTTCTCAATATTTCAGAATTTAAATTTTCAAATCCTAAAAAAAACTGGCATAATATTCTACTTATTCTGCTGTAAGTATATCTTTTGGTTTTAGATTTAATTATTATATCGCTGTAGGAACAATTATTCTGTAGAGATTTGAGTATTCTATTTTCAATTCCTTCGGATATGTCAGGTAAATTTTTAATTTTATTTTCATATAGAAAGGATTTATATCTTAAATAGGGCACCATACAATCTTCGAAAATAAAGCCACATCCAGTAGATTGAACTTTCTTTAAAATAGAAAGTACATTTTCTGGAATATTAGAACTTAAGTCATTTATGTTCCCATTTAATTTTAAGAAATTACGTATAGATGATGCACTGGAAAAAGATTGCTCTATGTTTAAGCTATTATATGAACTTCCAATTCTTTTTATTGATATGGGAGTAATATTGCTTTTTATTCTTATTAGGTTTTTTAAATATTCTATACCTAAAATATTGTTTGGAGATTGAAGTATTTCATCTATATTGTACTTTGTAAGAGAACTTTTAGTATTTAATAGAAAATTATTTAAAGCACTATTTCGTGCAGAAGGATAGGACATACCCTGTGACATTTTTTCCTTTAAAAATAATTTAAATTGGGTAGGCTCTTCTGCAAGAATTTTTGCAATAGATTTCAGCAAGTTTATATTACTATATTCGCTTCCAAAACAAAGATTTTTTACTACACCCAAGTTTTCTAAGAGACTTACAGCACCATAGGCAAAAAATTCAGCAGAAGATAGACTGTAGATAACAGGAAGTTCAAATACCAGGTCTACTCCATTTAGAAGTGCCATTTTGGTTTTAGTCCATTTGTCAACTATAGATGGTGAACCTCTTTGCACGAAGTTACCACTCATAACTGCTATTACAGCATCACATTTTGTAGCAGAACGAGCACTTTCAATATGATATTTATGTCCATTGTGAAAGGGATTATATTCAACTATTATTCCAGTTACGTTCATAGAAATTTTCCTTTCTAAAATATTTTATTCCATGTCAAGAACTCTGTTTATTTCATTAAAGAACTATAAGTACAAAGTATAGGGCATTTGAAAAAATAGGCTAGTATATTGATTGATTATTTATTTTAAAATGCCTAAGTGAAATATATACATATTATAACAATAAAATAAGTATTAGTGTAGGATTTTTAAATAGAGTATCTATTTTCAGATTAAATTTTTGCTTATTTGATTTACATTATATAATATTGAGTAAAGTATTGACTAGCAAAATTTTTTGATACTTTAATTTGTGAAATTTCTTATCAAAAGTTATATTTTTGAATGATTTTTATTGAAAAATACAACTAAAAAGGATTATAGTATAAGTGTGTGTAATTTTGTGTTAAATTTAAAGGGAGGAAATGAACATGAAATTGATGGAAAAAATTTGGAGTAAGGCAAAGGAAGACAAAAAAAAGATTGTCTTAGCTGAAGGAGAAGAAGAAAGAACTCTTCAAGCTTGTGAAAAAATAATTAAAGAGGGTATTGCAAATTTAATCCTTGTAGGGAATGAAAAGGTAATAAAAGAAAAAGCGTCAAAATTAGGTGTAAGTTTAAATGGAGCAGAAATAGTAGATCCAGAGACTTCAGATAAACTAAAGGCATATGCAGATGCTTTTTATGAATTGAGAAAGAAGAAGGGAATAACGCCAGAAAAAGCGGATAAAATAGTAAGAGATCCAATATACTTTGCTACAATGATGGTTAAACTTGGAGATGCAGATGGATTGGTTTCAGGTGCGGTTCATACTACAGGTGATCTTTTGAGACCAGGACTTCAAATAGTAAAGACAGCTCCAGGTACATCAGTAGTTTCCAGTACATTTATAATGGAAGTACCAAATTGTGAGTATGGTGACAATGGTGTACTTCTATTTGCTGATTGTGCTGTAAATCCATGCCCAGATAGTGATCAATTGGCTTCAATTGCAATAAGTACAGCAGAAACTGCAAAGAACTTATGTGGAATGGATCCAAAAGTAGCAATGCTTTCATTTTCTACTAAGGGAAGTGCAAAACACGAATTAGTAGACAAAGTTAGAAATGCTGTAGAGATTGCAAAAAAAGCTAAACCAGATTTAAGTTTAGACGGAGAATTACAATTAGATGCCTCTATCGTAGAAAAGGTTGCAAGTTTAAAGGCTCCTGGAAGTGAAGTAGCAGGAAAAGCAAATGTACTTGTATTTCCAGATCTCCAAGCAGGAAATATAGGCTATAAACTCGTTCAAAGATTTGCAAAAGCCGATGCTATAGGACCTGTATGCCAAGGATTTGCAAAACCTATAAATGATTTGTCAAGGGGATGTAATTCTGATGATATAGTAAATGTAGTAGCTGTAACAGCAGTTCAAGCACAAGCTCAAAAATAATAACAAAAAGCATAAATGATTCATTTTTAGGAGGAATATTAAACATGAAAATATTAGTAGTAAACTGTGGAAGTTCATCTTTAAAATATCAACTTATTGATATGCAAGATGAAAGTGTTGTAGCAAAGGGTCTTGTAGAAAGAATAGGAATGGACGGTTCAATTTTAACACACAAAGTTAATGGAGAAAAGTTTGTTACAGAGCAACCAATGGAAGACCATAAAGTTGCTATACAATTAGTATTAAATGCTCTTGTAGATAAAAAACATGGTGTAATAAAAGACATGTCAGAAATATCCGCTGTAGGACATAGGGTTTTGCACGGTGGAAAGAAATATGCAGCATCCATTCTTATTGACGAAAATGTAATGAAAGCAATAGAAGAATGTATCCCACTAGGACCACTACATAATCCAGCTAATATAATGGGAATAGATGCTTGTAAAAAATTAATGCCAAATACTCCAATGGTAGCAGTATTTGATACAGCATTTCATCAGACAATGCCAGATTATGCTTACATGTATGCAATACCTTATGATGTATCTGAAAAATATGATATCAGAAAATATGGTTTCCATGGAACTTCTCATAGATTCGTTTCAATTGAAGCAGCTAAGTTATTAAAGAAGGATCCAAAAGATCTTAAGTTAATAACTTGTCATTTAGGAAATGGAGCTAGTATATGTGCGGTAAACCAAGGAAAAGCAGTAGATACAACTATGGGACTTACTCCCCTTGCAGGACTTGTAATGGGAACTAGATGTGGTGATATAGATCCAGCTATAATACCATTTGTAATGAAAAGAACAGGTATGTCTGTAGATGAAATGGATACTTTAATGAACAAAAAGTCAGGAATACTTGGAGTATCAGGAGTAAGCAGTGATTTTAGAGATGTAGAAGAAGCTGCAAATTCAGGAAATGATAGAGCAAAGCTTGCATTAAATATGTATTATCACAAAGTTAAATCTTTCATAGGAGCTTATGTTGCAGTCTTAAATGGAGCAGATGCTATAATATTTACAGCAGGACTTGGAGAAAATTCAGCTACTAGCAGATCTGCTATATGTAATGGATTAAGCTATTTTGGAATTAAAATAGATGAAGAAAAGAATAAGAAAAGGGGAGAAGCACTAGAAATAAGCACACCTGATTCAAAGATAAAAGTATTAGTAATTCCTACAAATGAAGAACTTATGATAGCTAGGGATACAAAAGAAATAGTTGAAAATAAATAAGACTTGACTTTTAATGCTCATCTCTATATAATAGGTTGTGGCTAATATATAGAGGTGAGTGATATGAAATTAAATGTATCAGATTTACTAAGTGAAGAAGTTGTTACAAAGGACATAAATGTTACAGTAGAAGAAAAGGGATTCTATGATGGAAGTGAATACATAAAGTTATTAGAGCCTCTAAAGTTTAGCGGAACTTTAAGTAAAGAAGGAGATATTCTTCTGTTGGAAGGAAGAATTAATACTTTACTAGAGCTCACTTGTTCACGATGTCTAGGTAAATTCTCTTATGCTGTGAATGTTGCTATTACTGAAAGATTTACAAATAATAACAAGGAAAATAAGGATGATGAAGCCATCTTTATAGATAGTAATATCATTGATATTACGGAAATAATAGAAAATAACATTATATTAATTTTACCAATTAAGAGGCTTTGCAGCGAGAATTGTAAAGGGTTATGCCAACAGTGCGGCACTAACTTAAATAATTCTAAATGTCAGTGCAAAAGCGATGATATTGATCCGAGATTGGCAAAGCTAAAAGATATGTTTTTCACTGATTAAGGAGGTGTTTACTGTGGGAAATCCAGCCAGCAGAATATCAAAAGCAAAAAGAGACTCAAGAAGAGCACAGACTTTTAAATTAGGTTTACCAGGCTTAGTTGAGTGTCCTCAGTGCCATGAAATGAAACTTGCACATAGAGTTTGTAAGAATTGTGGATATTATAAAGGTAAGGAAATCATTTCAACTGAAAATAAATAAAAGAAAGTCATTTGACTTTCTTTTTTTGTTCATAGGGTCTATAAAGGTTAGATCATATTAAGTAACAAAATTAGGTAACAAAGGTCCAGAATATAGGATAGGATGTGAAAATATGATAATTGCTGTGGATGGTATGGGAGGAGATTTTGCACCTTGTGCCGTAGTGGAAGGTGTGGTAGAAGCAGTTAAAAAGCAAGATGTAAATATAATAATAACCGGCCCAAAAGAGCAAATTGAAAATGAATTAGCTAAATATAATTATCCTAAGGACAAAATAGATATTTTAAACACTAAAGAGGTTATAGCTACAGGTGAATCTCCAGTTATGGCTTTAAGAAAAAAAAAGGATTCTAGCTTAGTTAAAGCACTTAATCTTGTAAAAGAAGGTAAAGCAGATGCTGTTATATCAGCAGGAAGCACAGGGGCATTTATGGCAGGTTCCACTTTAATCGTAGGGCGAATTAGAGGGGTAGATAGAGTAGCACTAGCTCCTATAATGCCAGGGAAAAATGGAAAATTCATGGTAATAGATGCAGGAGCAAATGTTGACTGTAAGCCTCAGTATTTGCAGCAATTTTCTCTTATGGGCAAGATATATTTTGAAAGCATATTAAAGGTAAATAATCCATCTATAGGTCTTATAAATATAGGTGAAGAAGAGGAAAAGGGAAATGAACTGGCTAAAAATGCATATAAACTTTTGAAAAGCATGGATTTTAACTTTGTGGGAAATGTAGAACCAAGAGATGTTACTAATGGAGATGTGAACGTATTAGTTTGTGATGGAGTAGTAGGGAACACAGTTTTAAAGATGTATGAGGGAGTAGCGTTAAATTTATTTTCTATGTTAAAAGAAGAGATTATGAAATCCTTTAGCAGTAAGTTGGCAGCTTTTATTTTAAAACCTGCTTTTAAAAGTTTAAAAAGTAAATTGGATTATACAGAATATGGTGGTTCTCCTTTTTTAGGATGTAAGGGTATATGTGTAAAGGCTCATGGAAGTTCTAATGGAAAAGCTTTTAAAAATGCAGTAATGCAAGCCATAAGCTGTTATGAAAATAATGTTATTGATAAAATAAAATTTGAAATAGAAAAAATACATAATGTAGAAAGTAATAATATATAAAGTATATAATATAAATGTATTGATATAATATAAGTTAGTATAATAAATATATTTATTATTGACGGTATATAACTTATGTAATATTATTTATGTATGAAAAATTTTTGGAGGCGAAATTATGATTTTTGAAAAAATACAAAAAATAATATCTGAACAACTTGGAATTGGCTCTGATGAAATAAAAATGGAATCATCTTTTATTGACGATTTAGGTGCAGATTCCCTTGATATCGTTGAGTTAATAATGGCTCTTGAAACAGAGTTTGATATTGAAATACCAGACGAAGAAGCTGAAAAGGTAAAAACAGTGGGAGATGTAGTTGAGTACATAAAAGCTCATACTGAAGAATAAACAGAGTATATGCTTAAAAGTCCCGTTAAATCGGGACTTTTAATTTAAATCTTTGATTACAGTAATGAATTTATTCTTGAGTTTGTTTTTTATATAGTTGGTCTATGGCAAACTGAAGAATAAACTTCAAAAGGAGAATTAGAAAATGGAAGAGATAGGCTTTATTGAATTACTAGAAAAGAAATTTAATATGAGTTTTAACAACAAGGAAATCATAGAAGTAGCTTTAACTCATAGTTCATATGCTAATGGTAGAAAAAATATAAAATTTAATGAAAGATTAGAATTTTTAGGAGATTCTGTATTGCAGCTTTGTATATCAGAATACTTATTTTTAAAATATAAAAGTAAACCTGAAGGAGAGCTTACAAAAAAAAGGTCTCTTATAGTTTGTGAAAATTCCCTTTATCATGTAGCCAAAAAATGGAATCTCGGTAAATACATAAAAATGAGTAAGGGAGAAGAAATTACAGGAGGAAGAGAAAGAACTTCCATATTGGCAGATTGTGTTGAAGCAATTATTGCTGCAATTTATTTGAATTTTGGATATGAGAAGACAGGAAAGTTTATAATTGAAAATTTTGAAGATATTATAGAAAATGCTATTAAAAATAGAATAATTATGGATTATAAAACCAAGCTTCAAGAAACGTTACAAAAAGATGGGGATGTATCTATAGAATATAACCTAGTAAAATATGAAGGACCTCCTCATAGAAGAAAGTTTTATACTGAAGTGTGTACAGAAAAAAATGTTTTGGGCAGCGGTGTAGGATACAGCAAAAAGGAATCAGAGCAGAATGCAGCTCAGGATGCTTTGATGAAATTAAATGTAAAAGTAAGTATGCTTTAGGAATGAGGATAAGTCAAAATGAAACATTATATAATACCTATATTTGTACCTAATGAAGGATGCCCCCATAATTGTGTATTTTGTGATCAGACTGCGATTACGGGAAATGAGGAAAAAGTTGATGCCTGTTTTACTAGAAATACTATAAATCAGTATTTAAAAACTATAAAACGAGAAAATTCCGTAGTAGAAGTATCTTTTTTTGGAGGTACTTTTACTGCAATCCCCATGGAAAGGCAAAATGAACTTTTAAGTGTGGCTAAGGAGTATAAGGATAGAGGAGATATAGATCTTATACATATGTCAACAAGACCAGACTATATAGACAAAAGTATACTGGATAACTTAAAAAGCTATTCTGTAGACGTTATAGAACTTGGTGTACAGTCATTAAATGAAGAAGTACTTATAAAATCAGGAAGAGGGCATTCTGCAGATGATGTTGTTAAAGCATCTTCTCTTATAAGGGAGTATGGATTCACATTAGGACATCAGATTATGCTGGGGTTACCTTCAGATACTTTCGAAAAAGATATGGAAACTGTAAAAAGATCCGTACTTATGAATCCGGATATATACAGATTATACCCTGCTCTTGTAATAAAGGGAACTTTCATGGAGACCATGTACAAAAAAGGTGTATATAAACCTTATACATTAGATGAAGCAGTGGATATATGCAGAAATTTATATTACATTTTGCGAAAAAATAAAATAAATGTAATAAGAATGGGACTCCAACCTACAGAAGAAATAAATGTAGGTAAAGATGTAATAGCAGGTCCTTTTCATCCTGCTTTTAGGGAACTGGTAGAAGGAAGTATTTACAATAGTATGATAGAGGACAGTATATCAGAGTATTATGAGGGAAATGTAGTTATAAAGATAAACAATAGGGATATTTCAAAGTTGTATGCAAATAAAAGAAAATATTTTAATGAGATGAAAAAGAAATTTGGTAAATGTTTTGTAAAAGTTATTCAAGATCTTTCAATTAGTAGGGAAAACATAGTTATAATTGAAGAGGGAGTAACTAAATCTATATCTATAGATGAATATATAGAAGATAAGTGTAAAGAAAGGTAGAGTTTTTTAAAGGAGTGTGTGTATTATGAAAAAGAATACTAGAGATAAAATGATGAAGGTAATGATAGTTTTTGTAGTGCTTATGTTTTTAGTTACGCTTCTTCCAATGCTTTTTAGATAAGGGGCTGCTTTTCGATGTTTTTAAAGAATATAGAGATAAGAGGATTCAAATCCTTTGCAGACAAGACGGAACTTATATTTAAAGGAGGAGTTACCTCTATAGTAGGGCCAAATGGAAGTGGAAAGAGCAATATTTCTGATGCAATTAAGTGGGTGTTAGGGGAACAAAGCGTGAAAAGCCTTAGAGGTGGAAAGATGGAAGATGTAATTTTTGCTGGTACTCAATATAGAAAACCAGTTGGATTATGTCAGGTTTCCCTTACCTTAAATAATGAGGATAAGAAACTTCCTATTGATTATTCTGATGTAACTGTTTCAAGAAGACTTTATAGATCTGGAGAAAGTGAATACTATATAAATAATACTCAGTGTAGATTAAAAGATGTAAATGAACTATTTATGGACACAGGTATAGGAAGAGAAGGTTATTCAATAATAGGACAAGGTAAAATAGATGCCTTATTGAGTGGAAAACCTGAAGATAGAAGAAGTGTACTGGAAGAAGCTGCAGGTATTGTTAAATTTAAGTGGAGAAAAGAAGAAGCAGAAAAAAAACTGTCAAATACCGATGCCAATTTGGTAAGAATAGAAGATATTTTAGAAACTCATACTGAAAGGTTAGAATCACTTAAAGAGGAAAATGACAAGGCTAATGAATTTTTGAAACTATCAAAGAATCTGAAGGAAAAGGAAATAAATTTATTAGTTCATTCTATGGAAAAAATAGAAAGTAAAATTGGAGAAAACCAAAAATCTACAGATTTTATGGATAAAGAAGTTAAAGAATTGAATTTGGAATTTGTGGATTTAAAATGTAAGATAACAAATGGAAATGAGCAAATTGAGGATTTTAACAATAAAAATTCTGACTGTAAAACAAATTACTATGGAGACCGAGAACGTGTTCAACAAACAGAGGGTGAAATAAAGCTTTTAAAACAAAGAATAGAAAATTTAAAGGAAACTATAGAAAAAAATTTTTTAGAGTTAAAACAAGTTGAAGAATCTAACAGAAAAAAGCTGCAGCAGGTGGAACTTCAAAAAGATGGCATTTCCAAGTTAAAAGCGGATAAGGATAAATTAGAGAATGATATATCTGAGTATAACGATAATATAGGAAATGTACAAAAAAATGCAGTAGAAAGAGAAGATTTATATAAGAAATTAAAGGATGATCAGATAGAATATTTAAGTAATATATCTAACTTAAAAAATGACATATCTTCTGCACAAAAGGAAATAGAAGATACTCTGGATAAAATTAATAATATGAAAAGCTCCTGTGAAAGCTATGTTCATTCTATAAAAATAAATGCTAGTACCAAAGATATGCTGGTTTCAAAAGTATCTAGTATAAAAAAACTAATATCGGAATATCAAGACAAGGTTAAAGAAAATAAAAGGAAAATTTCAAAATTTAATACTAATCTTGTTTTAGAAGAAAAAAATCTTAAAGAATTAAACAAAACTTATAACAAATTAGAGGCAAATTATGCTGTGCTTTTGAATTTACAGCAGCACTATGAAGGATATAATAGGTCCGTAAAATCACTTATGAAGGATATAAAAGATAAGGCAGTAAGAGTACCTGAAAACAGCTGTTTTTTGCTTGGAGAGGTTATAGAGTTACCTAAAGAGTATGAAACTTGTATAGAGGTTGCCCTTGGCAGTGCTATATCCAATATAATAACTGAAGACGAAATTACGGCCAAAGCTCTCATAAAGCATTTGAAGAATAAAAATATGGGAAGAGCTACTTTTTTGCCCCTTAATATAATAAAGGGAAAAAAGATTTCTAATAGTGAAAGGTTTAAGGGTATAAGTGGATATATAGGGATCGCTAGTGAGGTCATAAATTATAAAGATAAGTTTAAAAATGCACTTGAATATGTACTTGGAAGAACAGTTATATGTGAAGACATGGATAGTGCGCTTAAAATAGCTAAATTAAGTGGATATAGTTTTAGAATAGTTACTTTAGCTGGAGATGTAGTAAATTCAGGAGGATCCCTTACTGGTGGAAGTTTTCAAAAAAAGAGCAGCAATATAATAGGGCGAAAACGTGAAATAGAAGAAAGTGCAATTAAAATAAATAAAACAAGTGAATCTCTAAAAGATTTAAATGGAAAAGTACAAGAATATAAAAAATGTATAAAAGAATTGGATGAAGAAATTTTAGATTTAAAGGAAAAAGGTTATTCTGAAAATATAGAATTGACTAAGATTCAGGGAAAAATAAATAATATAGATAATGAAAGCTCTAAATTAATAGAAAATATGAAAATATCAAATAGAGAGATAGATATTTTGACTAAAAATAAAGAGCTGAAGGAAAAAAATCTGGAGGATAAAAAGAAAAAATTAGAAAATTCCTTGGGACAACAAAACAAAAATGATAGCTCTATTTTAAAAATAGAAAAGGAATTGGAAGAAAATAAAAGTAATATAGAAAAAATGAAGGAAAAACTTTTAGATTTCAAAGTAAAAAAGGCTCAATTAGATGAAAGTATCTTAAATGAAAACAGAGAACTTAAGAGATTGACAGATGAAATACAAGAATTAAGCGTGAAAAAATCCAGGATAATTGAGCAAAATAAAGATTGTGAAAATAATATACATAATCAAGAGTTGAAGGTAAATGAGAATAAAGAAAAAATACGAGTCTTAAAGAAAAGTATAGAAATTTTAAAAAATAATATAGAGGAAAATGATAAAGAGCTTATAAAATTAAAGGATAGCGTAAAAAAATGTAATGAAAAGTTAGAAAGTTTAACTCTTTTAATAAATAAGAAAGAAGAAAAGCTTCATAAAGTGCAGGTAGTTTTAGCTAGGCTTAATTCAGAAAAAGAAAATATGTGTTTAAAACTAAAAAATGAAATTAAAATTACTTACGAAGAAGCCCTAAAATATAAAAAAGACATAGAAAATTTAGATAAATATAATTCAGATGTAGTAAATTTGAAAAATAGTATTTCTAAATTAGGAATAGTAAATTTGGGTGCTATACAGGAGTATAGCGATTTGAGAGAAAAGGTAACATTCTTAAGTACTCAAAGAGAAGATTTGGTAAAATCAAAAGAAGAGTTAAATAATGTAATAGATGCTATGACTGAAAAAATGAGAACCGTATTCAAAAAAAATTTTGATAGATTAAAAGAAAGTTTTAATGAAACGTTTAAAGAGTTGTTTAAAGGTGGAAGTGCAGATTTAATAATTACAGGTGGAGATGAACTTAGTGGGAATATAGATATAACAGTTCAGCCCCCAGGAAAAAGGCTTCAAAACATAAATCTAATGTCTGGAGGGGAAAAGGGGTTATCTGCTATAGCACTTTTATTTGCAATACTTAAGATAAAACCTACTCCTTTTTGTATATTGGATGAAATAGAAGCTGCCCTTGACGATGCAAATGTAGCACGATATGCAAGCTTCCTAAAGAAGTTTTCAAATGAGACTCAGTTTATTGTTATAACTCATAGAAGAGGAACTATGGAGGCAAGTGATGTGCTTTATGGAGTTACTATGCAGGAAAAAGGTGTTTCAAAAATTGTTTCTGTAAGTTTAAAAGATGAATATTAAATATACCTAAAAAAGATGAAAGGATGTGCCAAACATGCTAAAAGGATTTTTTGATAAATTAAAAAATGGACTTGAAAAAACCAAAAGTAATTTAACTGGAAAAATAAGCGACATGTTAACTAGTGCTGTTAGTATAGATGATGACTTGTATGAAGAATTGGAAGAGATACTTATAACAGCAGATATAGGTGTTGAAACAACTACTTATATTATAGATAAATTAAAAGAAAAGATAAAAGAACAAAAAATAAAGGACCCTTCTCTTATAAACCAGTGCTTAAAGGAAGTTATTATAGACATATTAGGGGATGAAAAAAATAGCATTGAACCTGAAAAAACTCCTGAAATAATCCTTGTAATAGGAGTAAATGGCGTGGGAAAAACTACTTCAATAGGGAAAATGTCTTCAAAACTTAAAGATAGTGGTAATAAAGTAATTATGGCAGCTGCAGATACTTTTAGGGCAGCAGCTATAGATCAATTAGAGGTGTGGAGCAGGAGAGCCGGCGTTGATATAATAAAACATCAGGAAGGTTCTGACCCTGCAGCAGTCATATTTGATGCCATTCAGGCAGCAAAAGCACGAAAAGCTGAAGTGCTCATATGTGATACTGCAGGTAGATTGCATAACAAGAAAAACTTAATGGACGAATTGAGTAAGATAAATAGAGTAATAGAGAGGGAATACAAAGAGGCATTTAAACAAACTTTACTTGTATTAGATGCAACTACGGGGCAAAATGCAGTACAGCAGGCAAAACAATTTACTGAAGTATGTCCTATAGATGGTATAATACTTACTAAGCTAGATGGTACTGCTAAGGGTGGAATTGTAATATCTATTAAACACAGTTTAGATATACCTGTAAAATTAATAGGAGTTGGAGAAGGTATAGATGATCTTCAGGAATTTTGTAGCAGAGATTTTGTAGAGGCATTATTTTAAAATCTGTTAAGTAAAAGTACTTGACACTATTCGAAAATTTTGATATCATATATTTCGTTGGATGAAGAGCTTTTAATTTAGGCAGTCTAGCTTCTAATAAATTAATTTAAGTTGAGATGGTATTATGGAAGAGAGAGTACAGCTTTCCATATTACTTGATATATATGGTAAGCTTTTAACTGAGAAACAGCAAGATGTGATGGACTTGTACTATAATGAAGATCTTTCTTTAGCAGAAATATCTGAACACACTAGTACTAGTAGGCAGGCAGTATATGACATAATAAAGAGATGCCACAAACTTTTATTGCAGTATGAAGAAAAGCTTCATTTGTTAGAGAAGAATGAAAAGCTGAAAAAAAGTAAGCAATCTCTTTTAAAATTTATAGATTCACTTTGTTGCAATGAAAATAAAGAAATACTTAGTAAAATAAAGAATTACATAATAGATAATATTTGAATTTAGGAGGATTATCATGGCTTTTGAAGGATTGGCATCTAAACTTCAGGAAACTTTAAAAAAGCTTAGAGGCAAAGGCAAACTTTCTGAAAAAGATATAAAAGATGCTATGAGAGAAGTGAAATTGGCACTTTTAGAGGCAGATGTTAATTACAAAGTTGTGAAAAATTTTATTAAAAGTGTCAGTGAAAAATGTATGGGAGAAGAAGTACTAAAAAGTTTGACTCCAGCACAGCAAGTTATAAAAATAGTAAATGAAGAACTTACGTTATTAATGGGTAAAAATGAGAGTGGAATTGAGTATAATTCCAATGGATTGACTGTAATAATGCTTGTCGGACTTCAAGGTGCAGGAAAAACTACCATGTGTGGCAAATTGGCGCTTCAACTTAGGAAAAAGAATAAGAAACCCCTTCTAGCAGCTTGTGATATATATAGACCTGCTGCAATAAAACAACTTCAAGTAGTTGGAAAAGAAATAGATGTTCCAGTATTTTCAATGGGAGATAAGGTAACAGCAGTAGATATATGTAAAGGGGCTTTAGAATATGCAAAAAACAACAATTTAAATGTAGTTATAATAGATACAGCAGGTAGACTTCAAATAGATGAAGAACTTATGGGTGAATTGAAGCAAATTAAGGAAAATATAAACCCTGATGAAATTATGCTTGTAGTAGATGCAATGACAGGTCAAGATGCAGTTAATGTGGCTTCCAGCTTTAACGAGCAGTTAAATATAAGTGGAGTCATACTTACAAAATTAGACGGAGATACAAGGGGCGGAGCAGCACTATCCATAAGATCTATGACTGATAAACCTATAAAATTTGTAGGTATGGGAGAAAAAATGAATGACCTTCAAGTATTCTATCCAGATAGAATGGCCTCGAGAATACTTGGCATGGGGGATGTGCTTTCGCTTATAGAAAAAGCACAGCAGTCTATAGATAAAGAAGAAGCTGAGAAGTTAGGAAATAGAATGCTGAATAAGGAGTTTAACTTTGAAGATTTTTTGGCTATAATGCAGCAGACTAAAAAAATGGGACCTATAAGTAAGCTTATGGAGATGGTACCAGGAGTTAATATGAAGGAATTGAAGGGAGTAGATTTTTCCAAGGGAGAACAGGAACTTGCAAAAATCGAATGTATAATTAATTCCATGACAGTAAAGGAAAGAAGAAATCCTTCTATTATAAGTGGTTCGTCTTCAAGAAAAAAGAGAATAGCATTGGGTTCTGGTACTACTATACAGATGGTAAATAAACTTCTAAAGGATTTTGAAAAGATTAAGAAGACTATGAAACAGTTAAATGGAATGAAAAAAGGATTTAAGAAGGGATTATTTGGAAAAATGCCTTTTTAAAATAGAGATTTATTGATATGAAAGCCATATGCTTTAATATTTTAAGGAGGTGATTATTAATGGCTGTAAAGATAAGATTGAGAAGAATGGGTGCTAAAAAAGCTCCATTTTATAGAATAGTTGTGGCAGATTCTAGATGTCCAAGAGATGGAAGATTTATAGAAGAAATAGGATACTATAATCCTACAACTGATCCAACCACTGTTAAATTTGACGAAGAAAAAGCTGTCAAATGGATAAAAGATGGTGCTCAACCAACTGATGTTATAAAAAAGCTTTTTGATAAAGCTGGGCTAAAAGATAAGCTTGATAAGTAATAACTGGGGGTGTATTGAGTGAAAGAGTTAGTGGAAATTATTGCTAAGTCATTAGTGGATAACCCAGATATGGTTCAAGTAAATGAAATTGCAGGTGAGCAATCTATAATTCTTGAATTAAAAGTTGCACCAGATGATATGGGAAAGGTAATAGGAAAACAGGGAAGAATAGCCAAGGCTATAAGAACTGTTGTAAAAGCAGCGGCTATAAAAGAGAATAAAAGAGTTGTTGTAGAGATAATATAAGAGTTAGATATTCTAACTCTTATATTTATATATATAATTTTAAAATTAAGCGAAGGGAGTGAAATTATCCTCTTTTAGAAATTAAGCTTGAAACCTTAATTTTTGATATGCGGGATATTGTTCTATGAAAGATTTTATAACTGTAGGACAGATAATAAATACTCATGGAATAAAAGGAGAATTAAAGGTGTATCCTTTAACTGATGATATTGAAAGATTTAAAAAATTAAAATCTGCATATATAGATGGTACAATAAAAAATATAATAGAATGTAAACTCCAGTCAAAGAAGGTTATACTTAAAATTGAGGGTATAGATTCTATAGAAGAAGCTATGGCTTATAAACAAAAATATATAGAAATTCCACGAAATGATGCAGTTAAATTAGAAGAAGGAACATATTTTATTACAGATATAATAGGATGCAGTGTAGTGGATGAGGATGGAACTTTTTATGGCAAGGTTGGGGATGTAATTCATACCCATAATAATGATGTTTACTGGATAAAGGGAGAAAATGAGCTTTTAATTCCTGCTATAGAAAATGTTGTAGTCAGCATAGACGTAGAAAAAGAAAAGATAGTTATAAAGCCGGTGAAAACATGGATGTAAAAATAGATATATTGACACTTTTTCCTGAAATGTTTGACATATTTAATTATAGTATAATTGGAAGAGCAATTAACAAAGGTATTTTACAAATAAATACTTTTGATATAAGAGAATTTACCATAGATAAGCATAGAAAAGTAGATGATTATCCCTATGGTGGAGGAGCAGGAATGGTGATGGCCGCCCAGCCAATTGTAGACTGTATAAGAAAAGTTAAATGTCAAAATAATGGGAAAGTGATTTATCTAGGCCCTCGAGGAAAAACTTTTAACCAGTCTATGGCTAAAGAATTTTCAAAAGAGAGAGAAATGATATTTTTATGTGGACATTACGAGGGAGTAGATGAAAGAGTTTATAAATATATAGACACTGAAATATCTATAGGAGATTTCGTAATAACTGGGGGAGAAATGGCATGTATTCCAGTTGTAGATAGTATATGTAGAATGATTCCTGGTGTACTTGCCAAAAGCGAAAGCTATATGGAAGAATCTTTTTATAATGGATCACTAGAATATCCACAGTATACTAGACCGGAATGTTTTGAGGGAGATAACGTACCAGAGGTTCTTTTATCTGGTCACCATGAAAATATAAAAAAATGGAGACGAATGAAATCGCTTGTAATAACTAAAAGTAAGAGACCAGATTTATTTGAAAAACTTAAATTATCCACAGAAGACAAAAAACTCATTGACTTATATAAAAAGAACATATAATGTAAATTTTTAATTATATATTGAATTTGATATGTAAATATGCTAGAATGTATTTTGTGTGCTATACAGACGTTCCTCTATCTGCTATAAGCTGGGTAAGAACGTTGAATAATTATTAGGAGGTAATGCACAGTGTTAGAAATAATAAAACAAATAGAAAATGAACAGATAAGAACAGATCTTCCAAAATTCAATGTAGGTGATACAGTAAAAGTTCATGTAAAGATTAAAGAAGGAAATAGAGAAAGAATACAGGTTTTCGAAGGTGTAGTTTTAAAAAGACAAAACGGTGGAATAAGAGAAACCTTTACTGTTAGAAGAGTTGCTTATGGTGTTGGTGTTGAAAGAACTTTTCCAGTAAATGCTCCTATAATAGATAAAATAGATGTAATTAGAAGAGGTAAAGTTAGAAGAGCTAAATTATACTATTTAAGAGACAGAGTAGGTAAAGCAGCTAAAGTTAAAGAAATATTAAAATAAGAAAAGGGGGCTTTATAAAGTCCTTTTTTTATATTTAAGGTGGTGTAAAGTTTTTATGAAGGAATTGCTAGATTTAGGTAAATCCATACTGGTAGCTATAATAGCAGCATTTTTAATTATAACTTTTGTATTTGAAACTGTAAGTGTAGATGGGCATTCTATGGATCCAACTTTAAATAATAAGGATAGATTAATTGTAGAAAAAGTTAGTTATTATTTTAGGGCTCCAAAGCCTGGTGATATAGTTGTAATAAAGTACCCTGCAAATCCTAAAGAAAAGTTTATTAAAAGAGTAGTTGCAGTAGGTGGAGACAAAGTTAAGATTGAAAATGGAAAACTTTATGTAAATGATGTGGCTAAAAATGAACCTTATATATTAGAACCTATGGTTACAGGAGACTTTAATGAAGTTACTGTACCTAATAATACGGTATTCGTACTTGGAGATAATAGAAATAACAGCAGGGATAGTAGATTTTCTGATGTAGGATTTGTAAATTATAAACTGGTAGTGGGAAGAGCTGCTTTTAGGATATATCCATTTAGCAGATTTGGAACGTTGAAGTCGGCCCATAAGTAGAAAGGAAGAAATTATATGGATATAAATTGGTTTCCAGGGCATATGGCCAAGACAAAAAGAGAGATGAAACAAAATCTTAAGCTGGTAGATGCAGTTATAGAGATAAGGGATGCTAGGATAATAAGGTCCAGCAAAAATCCAGAGGTAGATGATATTTGTGGATCAAAACCTAGAATAATACTTCTAAATAAGAATGATCTAAGTGAGGATAGTGTAACCAAAAAATGGATTAAATATTTATCAAATAAAAACATCAAGGCTCTTGCTGTAAATTCAAATACAGGACAGGGTATTAAAAGTATAAAACCATTATTAAATGAGCTCTTAAAAGAAAAGCATGATAGAATGAACAATAAGGGCATTTTAGGTATAACTGATAGGGTAATGGTAGTAGGTATACCTAATGTAGGTAAATCTTCATTTATAAACAAAATGGCTAAAAACAGCATAGCAAAAACAGGAGATAAGCCGGGAGTCACAAGGAGCAAGCAGTGGATTAAAACTAAGCTTGGAATAGAACTAATGGACACACCTGGAATATTGTGGCCTAAGCTGGAAAGCCAGGAAACTCAGCTACACTTAGCCTTTACGGGAGCTATAAAGGATGAAATCATGGATATTGAAGAGCTTGCATTAAGTCTTTTGAAGGACTTATGTGAAAGATATCCTAAAAGGCTAATGGACAGATATAAGTTATCTGAATTAAGTGAAGATCCTTTAGTAAATATGGATAATATAGCAAGAAAGAGAGGAGCTATAGTATCTGGAGGAAAGATAGATTACAATAGAGTTTCTGTTATAATTTTGGATGAATTTAGAGGAGGAAAGCTAGGACCTATTTCTCTTGAAGATCCATTAGATTTTAATTGAATTAAACTTCTGAAAGGTGTATTTTAAATAATGGAAGATAGCGAAAGTGTAGATTTTGATATAAATAAAGAAAATTTTTCGTGGAATGAACTAGAAAATTTTAAATTCGATAAAATAAAGTATGCAATAAAAAATTTAGAAGAAGGCTATTTTGACTTAAATGAGGATGAAATCAAAAAAGTTATAGGAAATTTAAAGTTAGACAAAAGAAAAAATGTAAGGTCGTTGTCTTCAAGTTTTTACAAATTCATTTTAAATAAAAATTCAGAGATTTCCAGAGTAAGAAAAATGTATGAATTTGATAAGTCTTTTGGAAATCATATATATACAGCTGGTGTAGATGAAGTTGGAAGGGGGCCTTTGGCAGGTCCAATAGCCGCTGGGGCAGTGATACTTAATTTGAATTATAATGAAGATAGAGAATTAATTTTAGGTATAAAGGATTCTAAAAAGCTTACGCCAAAACGTAGATGTGAGCTTGCAAAGGTTATAAAAGAAAGGGCGCTTGCTTATAATATTGCGGTTATAAACAATATTGAAATAGATAAGAGGGGAATATCCTGGTGTAATAATGAAGTACTAAAGAGAGCAGTAGAAGGTCTCAAATTACCTGTAACCATGGCATTATCTGATGGGTATGCAGTAAAAAACTTGTCCACTAATAATGAGTTTGTAATAAAAGGTGATACGAAGAGTGCTAGTATAGCTGCAGCTTCAATTATTGCAAAAGTATACAGGGATAGTCTCATGGAAGAATACTCTCATCTGTATACAAATTATAAGTTTGAGCAAAATTCTGGATATGGAACTAAAGATCATATAGAATCTATAAAAAAATATGGAATTTGTAAAATACATAGAGTAAGTTTTTTAAAAAATATATTGTAGATAAGTTTATATTTCAAAGGCATCTTTAATTAGCTTTATAGATGAAATGCCGTCATGAGGGTTAACCATAACTTCTATTACATCAAACCTAAAATTGAATTTAAATAGCTTTTTTTTAGCTATATACATTTTAGCAGTATTACATATTCTTATACGTTTGGTGTAATTTACGGCTTCACCAGGACTGCCATATTGAGTATTACATCGTGTTTTCACTTCTATAAAGCAAATATAATTTCCGTCTTTTCCTATTATATCGATTTCCCCAAGTTTACAATGAAAATTTCTTTCTAGCAGAGTATATCCAATTTGCTTGAGATAAATTTCAGCTATATCCTCCCCTAGAGAACCTATATCTTTATTAAAAGAATGCATAAAAATCTCCTTTTATTTTTAAATTATGAATACGATTACCATAGACTAGATATACTTATTAAGCCTGTTTTTAAACTATGTACAACATCAGGTATATATATATTTATGAAAATCAATAAAAAGAATATAGAAAGTACGCTTCCAATACTTATGATATCAGAATTTTTGTTTTGTATTCCAGTAAAAAATAATATGAAACTGAAAAACATACCAAGTATAACAAGTAAAAAATACATACACATCACTCCTATTAAATTGATTTTATGTAAAAAAATAACTTAATTTTATTATACAATTTTTATAACTTAAAATAAAGCTCTTTGAGGAGTTTTATGGAAATTACAAAAATTTTTCATCTAAAAATTTTCTATAGTGAAGAGCTTCTGCTAGGTGGGATTCTTGTATTTTTTTGCTATTGTTTAAATCAGCTATAGTTCTAGCTACTTTTAATATTCTGCTATAAGCTCTGGTTGTTAAGTTGTACTTAATATAAATTGATTTTATAAGTAACAGACATCTTTCATCTAGATTGCAGTATTTTCTTATTAATTTGCTGCTCATTTCTGAATTGTAGTGTATTCCTTCATTTTTAAATCTTTGTTTTTGAATTCTTCTTGCCTTTTCTACTCGGCTTTTTATATTTTTAGAAGGTTCACCTCTGGAGCAATTTTCAATATCTTTGAAGTCTAGAGAATTTACGAAAGTAAATAAATCTATTCTATCTAGAATAGGTCCGGATAGTTTTGATATATATCTTTTCCTTTGAAAATCAGTACAATTACACTCCTTTTTAGAGGCAAAATTTCCACAGGGACATGGATTAGTGGCTAATACAGTCATAAAATTACAGGGAAAGGTTACCCTACCATATGCTCTATTTATAGTTATCTTTTTTTCTTCTAAAGGTTGCCTTAAAGTTTCAAGGACATTTTTCCTAAATTCTAAAATTTCATCTAAAAAAAGTACTCCATTATGAGCTAGGGATATTTCACCAGGCATTAAATTTTTTCCACCTCCTATTAGAGAAGCAGTTGTACTTGTATGGTGTGGATTTCTAAAGGGAGGTCTTGTTATTAGACCTTCATTTTTGTTTAAACTTCCAGTTACACTGTATATTTTAGTTACTTCTAGAGCATCCTCATAACTCAAATTTGGTAGGATAGTTGGAATCCTCTTTGCCATCATAGTCTTACCAGATCCGGGTGGACCTATCATAAGTATATTATGATTTCCTGCAGCAGCAACTTCTAAAGCCCTTTTACAGCTTTCTTGTCCTAATATATCTGAAAAATCTAATGCATTTTTACTTTCAACATTTATTGTTTTATGATTAAATGGTACCAAATCTCTATATTTTATAAAATACACAACTTCCTTTAAATTATTGAATGCATAGCAATTAATTTTATTTATGGCAGAGCATTCTTCTGCATTTCCTATAGGAACTATAAAATTCTTAATATTGTTTTTCATACCTTCTATTGTTATAGGAAGAACACCTCTTACCTTGTTAAGTTCTCCAGATAAAGACAATTCACCCATGATTAAAAAGTTTCTACAATCAGCAAAGTTTATTTGATTTGTAGCTATTAATATACCAAGGGCTATAGGTAAGTCAAATAAAGATCCAACTTTTCGCATATCAGCAGGAGCTAAGTTTACTATTATTTTTTTTACAGGAAATTCAAAACCTGAATTTATGATAGAAGCTTTAACTCTCTCTTTAGATTCTTTTACAGAAGTATCCGCAAGACCTACTATATTAAAGCAGGGAAGCCCTCTTTCTATATCTACTTCTACGGATACTATATTTCCTTCTACACCTAAAAATGAAGCTGTATTTAGTTTAACTGCCATAATTATTATCACCTCTACTTAATTCTTGACAATAAATTTGCATTTTAAACTTTTAAATATAGGTGGGAATAAATCAAATTATGAAGCTAATACTAATTTTGATTTGAATAAAATGTATGGATTATGAGCATAATTTTTACATAATTATAGATATGGGATGTGAATAATATATGAATATATATGATTTGTGGTTTGCTTGTGTTAAAATATCAAATAAGTTGAAAATTTCTATCTTAAAAAAATTTAAAAGTACAAGGGAAATATATATTCACAGTATTTACAATGATGATTTTACACTTTTACGTAAAAGTTATCCTAAAATATACGATGAACTTAAAAAGGCTTGGAATAGTTATGAATTGGAGAATATGATGCAATACTGCAGTACAAATGGAATTAATGCTATAAATTTTTGTGATAAAGTATATCCTGAGAGATTAAAAAATTATGAGGATTCTCCAGCAGTTTTATTTTATAAAGGAAATATAAAAAAACTCAATGATAATTTTAGTGTATCTATTGTAGGTGCTAGGGATTGTAGTTTGTATGGTAAAAATTTAGCTACATTAATAAGTAGGGAAGTTGCTGTAAATAATATAAATATAATAAGTGGTATGGCAAGAGGAGTTGATAGCTATGCACAGAATGCAGCTGTTGAAAAAAATGGATATACCTGTGCTGTGCTTGGATCAGGGGTAGATGTTATATATCCCAGACAAAATAGAAAGTTATATGAAAATATCTTGAAGGGAGGATGTGTGCTGTCAGAGTTTGTTCCTAAGACAAAACCTTATTATTATAATTTTCCACTTAGAAATAGAATTATAAGTGGATTGAGTGATGTGGTAATTGTAATTGAAGCAGGGGATAAAAGTGGAGCACTAATAACAGCAAGCTGTGCTTTGGAACAGGGTAAAGATGTTATGGCAGTACCAGGATCTATATTTTCTTCTAAGAGTAGGGGAACGAATAAACTTATAAAAGATGGAGCCTATGTATTTACATGTTTAGAGGACTTATTTGATATATTACCTGTAGAGTATATGAATAAGACTTGTGAAAAAAAGCATAAATTAAGCTGTAAAGAAGAAAAAATATGTAATGTAATAGGACATATTCCCATGCATATAGATGAAATAAGTAGAATAACTAATGTTGACATAAAACGATTATATGAGTTATTATTTGAATTGCAGTTAAAAGGTGAAATAATGTGTCTTGCAGGTAATTATTATGTAAAAGCTGAAGGTAGCGAGAGTATTACAAGATAGTACATATAATTTAATTAAAAATAATATTTAGTCAAGGGTTTAAATATGATGGCTAAAATCTAAGGGGGGTGTACACTCTGGAGTGAGCTTAAATATGCCAGAGTATATATAAATGGGACAAAAATTAGTTATAGTTGAATCACCAGCAAAGGCTAAAACCATAGGAAAATATTTAGGTAAAAATTATGTAGTCAAGGCTTCAATGGGCCATGTTAGGGATCTTCCCAAAAGTCAACTGGGAGTTGATATAGATAATGAATATACTCCTAAATATATAACTATAAGAGGAAAAGGTGAGCTTTTAGATAAGCTGAGAAAAGAAGCAAAGAAAAGTGAAAAAGTCTATTTGGCTACTGACCCTGATAGAGAAGGGGAAGCTATTTCCTGGCATCTATCTCATGCGTTAAAATTAGATGAAAATGAAAAGTGTAGAATAGAATTTCACGAAATTACAAAAAATGCTGTAAAAAGTTCAATAAAATCTGCTAGATTAATAAATATAAATTTAGTTAATGCACAGCAGGCTAGGAGAGTACTTGACAGGCTAGTTGGATACAAGATAAGCCCTATACTTTGGAGAAAAATTAAATGGGGTCTAAGTGCAGGAAGAGTACAATCAGTAGCTCTCAAAATGATATGTGAGAGAGAAAAGAAAATAGTAGATTTTGTGCCACAGGAATACTGGACTATAGAATGTGAACTTCATAAAGAAAATGAGAGTAAATGTTTTAATGTAAAGCTTACTACATTTAATAAGAAAAAAATTGAAATTGGTAGTAAAGATGAAGTAGATAAAATTATAGAAGAGTTAAAACAAGGACAATTTATTGTAAAATCAATAAAAAATACTAATAAAAATAGGACTCCTCTTCCTCCATTTACTACAAGTACATTACAGCAAGATGCCTACAAAAAATTAAATTTTTCTACTAAACGAACTATGTCCATAGCCCAACAGATATATGAAGGAGTGGACATAAAAGGGTATGGAACTATAGGTCTTATCACATATATGAGAACTGATTCAGTTAGAATAGCACAAGAGGCTCAGGAAGCTTGTAGAGATTTTGTAGCAAATAAATTTGGAAAGGAGTATATTGAAGAAAAGCCTAGAAACTTTAAAAGTAAAAAAAATATACAGGATGCGCATGAAGCTATAAGACCTACTAATGTAGAAATAACACCTGAAATAGCAAAGGAAAATTTAAAACCAGAACAGTATAAACTTTATAATTTAATATGGAATAGATTTGTAGCAAGTCAAATGTCATCCTGCCAGATCGATGTTAAATCCATAGATATAGTGAATAGCAATTATGGATTAAAAGTCAGTGGATCACGAATAAAATTTGACGGATTTATGAAAGTATACAAATATGCCACAGAAGAAGAAAAATCCGATATATCCCTCCCTAAGCTTGAAGAAGGAGAGAAATTATTAAGAAAGTCTATAGATGGAAAGCAGCATTTTACACAACCTCCAGCTAGATTTTCTGAGGCATCTCTTGTAAAAACCTTAGAAGAAAATGGAATAGGTAGGCCTAGCACTTATGCTCCAATTTTATCAACTCTTTTGGATAGAAAATATATACAGAGGGAAAAGAAAACTTTAATTCCAACTGAACTAGGAGATATAGTTAATAATATAGTAAGTCAGTATTTTAAGCAGGTAGTAGATGTGGAATTTACTGCTGCAATGGAGTCCAAGTTAGATAGTGTTGAAGATGGAAAAGATGATTGGAGAAAAGTAGTAGGTGAATTTTATGAGCCTTTAAAAAAATCCATTGAAATAGCAGAAAAGGAAGTTGCTAGAATCACTATAGAAGATAAGGTTACAGATATAAAGTGCGATAAATGTGGTAGAAATATGGTTATAAAGCATGGAAGATTTGGAGATTTTCTAGCATGCCCAGGATATCCGGAATGTAAGAATACAAAACCAATAGTGGAAGAGTTGGATGTAAAATGTCCTAAATGTCAGGGAAAAGTTTTGATAAAAAGAAGTAGAAAAGGCAGAAAGTTTTATGGGTGCAGTAATTACCCTGACTGTGATTTTGTAAGTTGGTTTGAACCTACAAACGAAAAGTGTAAGGAATGTGGAAATTATATGGTGAAAAAATATAATAAATCCAAAGGAAACTATTTGGAATGTTCTAATTCAGAATGTAAACACAGGGAATATAAAGCTGTAGAAGATGGAGATGAAAAAACAGCTAAGTAAAAGTTATATATTTTACATTTTAATAAACATTTAAAATAAAAACTAGTTAAAAGTATAATTTTCGAGTGTAAATAAAGGTAAAATCTAGTCGAATTAAAATGATTATATTGAATTAAAATCATTATTATGTTATCATAATTAATGAATAAAGAATAATTCTAAATATTTCAAAAAGTCTAAATTATTAATAATGTAATTAAAGAAAATTTTTTATGCGGATATTTGCAAAAGATATATCTTTTTTATTAATAGGTAGAAATGTATATGCAATGTTTATGTGTAAGAGATAATGCAGTGGTAACAAGGAGGGTTATAAATGTCAACACTATTAGACAAAACAAGAAAATTGAACAAGATATTACAGAAGTCAGGAACAGAACCAGTAGCTTTTGAAGATATATGTAAATTGTTAAGTGAAGTTTTGGAATGTAACGTTTATATTATAAGTAGAAGAGGGAAAATATTAGGATATAATTTTCCAGATGGTTTTGAATGTTATATGCTTAAGGAGAAAGTAATAAATGAAATGAAATTCCCTGAGCAGTATAATAATAAGCTTTTAAATGTACATGAGACTTTGGCCAATTTAAGTAATAATGGAATTTGTGTTTTTGAAGATGGAACTCCCTGTGATATAGATAATAAGCTTACAACTATAGTTCCTATAGTAGGTAATAGAGAAAGATTAGGAACCTTATTATTAGCAAGTTTTGGAGAAAAATTTACTGATGAAGATCTAGTATTAGGGGAATATAGTGCAACTATAATTGGGCTTGAGATATTAAGATCTAAAAATGAAGAAATAGAAGAGGAAGCTAGAAAGAAAGCAGTAGTTCAATTAGCTATTGGGACTTTGTCGTACTCAGAATTGGAAGCAGTGGAACATATATTCAGTGAGTTGGATGGAAATGAAGGATTACTTGTAGCATCAAAAATAGCTGATAAGGTTGGAATAACCAGGTCTGTTATTGTAAATGCACTTAGAAAATTTGAAAGTGCAGGAGTTATAGAATCTAGGTCACTTGGAATGAAGGGGACTCATATTAAGATATTAAATGAAAAATTAATGGATGAGTTGAAGAAGATAAAGTGATTCTTAGGTTCAGGTGGAGTTTGCTTATAAGGAATACTTTTTCTCTACTGAACCTTATTAACAGTATTCTTAGTGTCTTTAGCACTTAGAATACGTTATCCTTTAGGGGAAGAACTTATCTAGGCACGTAGCAGTGCTTATCGCCCACTTTGAAGAAAATGGGGGTTAGCAATGGTAGCGATCGGATAAAATAAAAAATACTAATTTTTTATTGAATACATTTAAGCCTTGTGGTATACTACATAAGGTAATTAATACACACATTATCTAATTCACAAAAAGGTGCCAAAAGGTATTTTGTGAATATGAAGATGATGGAGGAAAAACCTAGGAGGGAAAAATTAATGTCAGTTATTTCAATGAAACAATTATTAGAAGCAGGTGTTCATTTCGGACATCAAACAAGAAGATGGAACCCTAAAATGGCTCCTTATATTTTTACAGAGAGAAATGGAATCTATATAATAGATTTGCAGAAAACAGTAAAAAAGGTAGAAGAAGCTTATAATTTTATAAGGGAAATTGCAGCAGAAGGAAAAGATATATTATTTATTGGAACTAAAAAGCAAGCCCAAGAAGCTATTAAAGAAGAAGCAAAAAGAAGCAATATGCATTATGTAAACAACAGATGGCTTGGAGGTATGCTTACAAACTTTGCAACTATAAAGACAAGAATAGCTAAATTAGAAGAGTTAGAGAAAATGGAAGAAGACGGAACATTTGAAGTTCTTCCTAAAAAAGAAGTTATAAAGTTAAATAATGAAAAAGAAAAGTTAGAGAAAAATTTAGGTGGAATAAAGACAATGAATGCTGAAAATGTAGGAGCACTTTTCATTGTTGATCCAAGAAAAGAAAAGAATGCTATATCTGAAGCTAAAATTTTAGGCATTCCAGTAGTAGCTATAGTTGATACAAATTGTGATCCTGACGAAATAGATTATGTTATACCTGGAAATGACGATGCAATAAGAGCTGTAAAATTAATTACATCTAAAGTTGCAGATGCAGTAATGGAAGGAAGACAGGGAGAACAATTAGCTGAAGAAGAATAATATATGAAAATTAGAGAATGTTTATATATAGGTCGAATACAAGTAGGAGAGGAGCTGAAAAACCGTTGATTGGCAATTGCTTAAAAATTATGATTGCCATATAAGTAGGGTGTAATGCATCCGAATTTACGCTCTGGGAGTGTCAGACCAAGAGAAGACAAAACTTCAGACACTGTGAGCAGAGAAGTAAGCTATAAGGTTTTATTGCGTTTTTGGATAATTTATAGCTTTTAGATGACGGAATATAATTATGATAACTGCACAGATGGTAAAAGAACTTAGAGAAAGAACCGGAGCAGGAATGATGAACTGCAAAAAAGCTTTAAATGAAGCAAATGGTGATACTGAAAAAGCCATTGAAATATTAAGAGAAAAGGGTCTATCAGCTGCAGCTAAAAAATCTGGCAGAGTAGCTTCTGAAGGACTAGTTAAAACATACATTTCAGAGGATGGAAAAATTGCTTCAATAGTAGAAGTAAACTGCGAAACAGACTTTGTATCTGTAAATGAAGATTTTGTAGGTTTTGCAGATAATATAGCAAAACAGGCAGCTTTAACAAGTGCAACTACTGTAGAAGAATTAGAAAAGGAAAAATATATAGCAGATGATACTAAGACTGTAAAAGATGCATTAGTAGACTTAATTGCAAAATTAGGTGAAAATATGACACTTAGAAGATTTAAGAAATTTTCTGTTTCAAAGGGCTTAATCGAAAGCTATATTCACGGCGGCGGAAGAATAGGAGTTTTGGTTAAACTTGAATGTGAAAATGAAAGTCCTGTTCTAAAGGAAGTTGCAAAAGATGTAGCTATGCAGGTAGCTGCTGCTAATCCACTATTCTTAGATAAGAATACAGTTGATACTAATGCTTTAGAAAAGGAAAAAGAAATATATAAAGTTCAAGCTTTAAATGAAGGAAAACCAGAAAAAATTGTTGATAAGATAGTTATGGGAAAAGTTCAAAAATATTATAAAGAAAACTGCTTAGTAAATCAAGTATGGGTTAAGGATTCAGATTTTACTATAGATAAATACCTTAAAGATAAATCAAAGGAAGTTGGAGCTGAAATAAAGATTTCTGATTTTGTTAGATTTGAAAAAGGTGAAGGAATAGAGAAGAAAGAAGAAAACTTTGCCGAAGAGGTTCGTAAGCAGATGGAAGGTAAATAGTAACTGAAAAGAGAACACGCCGTGTTCTCTTTTTTTGGGGTATGAACTTTTTAAGTTTTATATTTCATTTTATCATAATTTGGAGGTATAATATAGATGGGTAATCTTAAATACAAAAGGGTAATGCTTAAACTTTCAGGGGAAGCTTTGGCAGGAGAAAAAGGATATGGACTGGATTTTGATGTAGCAAAAAGTATAGCAATTGAAATAAAAGAACTCACATCTATGGGAATATCAGTAGGAGTTGTTGTAGGTGGCGGTAATATCTGGAGAGGAAGAAGCGGAGAGGGTATGGACAGAACCACTGCAGATTATATGGGAATGCTTGCTACATGTATAAATGCTCTGGCACTTCAGGATTCATTGGAAAACTTAGGTGTAAATACTAGAGTTCAGACAGCTATCGAGATGAGAGAAGTAGCAGAACCATTTATAAGAAGAAGGGCAATGAGGCATTTAGAAAAAAATAGAGTAGTTATATTTGCTGCGGGCACTGGAAATCCGTATTTTTCAACAGATACGACTGCAGCTCTTAGGGCAGCAGAAATAGAGGCAGATGTTATACTTTTGGCTAAAAAAGTAGACGGTGTATATGACAAAGATCCTCATAAGTATAAAGACGCTCAAAAATTTGATAAGTTAACTTATATTGAAGTGTTGGATAAAGGACTTCAAGTTATGGATTCTACAGCTACATCACTTTGTATGGATAATGATATACCTATATTAGTATTTGGATTAGATAATCCAGAAAATATAAAAAAGATTGTTCTTGGAGAAAGAATTGGTACACTTGTTTGTAAAGAATAAAAATGAGGAGGTATTTTCTTATGATCAAGGATACTTTAAATAAAGCAGATGGAAAAATGGGTAAGACCATAGATGCTTTAAAAAGTGAATTAGCTTCTATGAAAGCAGGGAGGGCTAGTGCAGCACTACTTGATAGAATAGAGGCAGAATACTATGGTTCAATGACTCCTATAAATCAATTGGGAAACATATCTATCCCAGAACCAAGAGTACTTTGTATACAACCTTGGGATAAAACGGCCTTAAAGGCAATAGAAAAGGCAATATTGAAATCTGACCTAGGTATAAATCCATCCAATGATGGAGAAGTTATCAGATTGGTTATACCTGAACTTACAGAAGAAACTAGGAAAGATATAGTAAAGAATGTAAAGAAAGCAGGAGAAGATTCAAAGGTTGCTGTAAGAGCAATAAGAAGAGAGTGCAATGATAATATTAAAGCTCTTAAAAAAGAAAATGATATTTCTGAAGATGAAATAAAAAAGGCTGAGGCAGATGTTCAGAAAAAAACTGATGACTTTATAAAAAAGATAGATGAAATAATTAAAAAGAAAGAAAATGAAATTATGTCACTATAAAGCAAGCGGTTATTGTATAAAAAATATATTTAGATTTTTAAAACCTGCGCAAATCCGCAGGTTTTTGCTAAATATGCTTTTATCTAATGACTATCCCCTCTAATACTCATACGCACTCTGTTTATTAAAACTAAAACTTTGTATTGAAATGAGGTATACTATGGTAAAATTTTTTAATTTAAATAAAAACGAAGACCAGGACGATAGAGAAGTACATATTGATTTAAACAATATTCCCAAACATATAGCTATTATAATGGATGGAAATGGAAGATGGGCAAAAGAAAGAAATTTACCTAGAACTATGGGACATAGGGCAGCAGTGGAAGCTATAAGAGACATTGTGAAAGAGTGCAGTAAGTTAAATGTGAACTATTTAACATTATACGCTTTTTCTACAGAAAATTGGAAAAGGCCTAAAGATGAAGTAAGTGCACTTATGAGGCTTTTAGTTGAATATTTAAAAAAGGAATTGAATGAATTAGATAAAAATAATGTTATCATAAATTGTATTGGAGATATAAGTAAGCTGCCTTTGGCCTGTCAAGAACAATTGATCATATCTTGTGAGAAAACTAAAACAAATACTGGACTTACTTTAAATTTAGCATTAAATTATGGTGGAAGATATGAAATCGTGAGAGCTTTTAAGCTCATGTATGAAGATATAAAATCTAAAAAAATAAATGAAGAAGATATAAATGAGGAAACTGTGTCAAAGTATCTGTATACTAAAGGTATGCCAGACCCTGATATTATAATAAGACCAAGTGGAGAACAGCGTTTAAGCAATTTTCTATTGTGGCAGTGTGCATACTCTGAGTTTTGGTATTCTGATATAAAATGGCCAGATTTTAAAAAGAAACATCTGTATAAAGCTATTTCTGATTATCAAAATAGAGATAGAAGATTTGGAGGATTAAAATAACTGTATATTGGGGATATAAGTTATAATTTTGCTTAAAATCCCCATTGATACTTTATTCTATGGAGGTGGAGCTTTGAATAATAGATATTTAGGAGCATTTGCACTCATACCATTTATTTTAATATTATTCTTAGGGGGAATTTATTTAAAATATGGAATTATGATCATTTCTCTTATGGGAATGTATGAATTTTATAAAGTAATAAAACAAAAAAATATAAATTCTATAAATATAGTAGGTTATCTACTTTGCATATCCTACTATATAACCTTAAGAGTAGAGGCAAATTATAAATTTGTATTTTTTGCTATTATAGTGTCAATTTTTATGGCGCTTTGTATTCCAGTTTTAGATGTGGAATATAATTTTTTAGATGTAGCAACTACCTTGTTTGGTTTTCTATATGTGGCAGTATTTTTTAGCACTATAGTTTTAGTAAATAGCAGTAGTTATGGTAACTATTTAGTGTGGATTATAGTTATATCTTCCTGGTGCTGTGATACAGCAGCTTATTATACGGGTAAGTTTTTAGGTAAGAAAAAATTATGTCCTAAGGTGAGTCCTAAAAAGACTGTGGAAGGTTCTATAGGTGGAATAATTGGTAGTGCAGTGGCTTGTGGAATCTTTGGATTTTTTTCAATTCAAAGGGGTGTTCCTATATCATTTTATCATTATATAGTAATGGGAGTAATTTGTGGAGCATTTTGTCAGTTCGGGGATTTAGCAGCTTCTTCTATAAAGAGATATGTGGGAGTAAAGGACTATAGCAACCTTATACCAGGTCATGGTGGTATCTTAGATAGATTTGACAGCATACTTTTTTCAGGAGTTATAGTTTATTATTATCTAACCTTTGTAGCTGTAATTTAAGTAGCGGACCCAAATCTCTGATTTGGTGTGAGTCACTTACTCATTCGACCGAAGGGAGAAGGAGTTACATAAATTAGAACCCAAATCTTAACAAGTTAAGAATTAAAAATTAAAAGTTAATAGTGAAGGACGATTTTTAGCTACCGCAAAAAATTCTTAAATTTATATAAATCAGCAATGTTTCTCTTTAGCGAAACGAGTGATGAAAAGCTTAATCAAAGATTCTTTGAAGTGTAACGGAAAAAAATCTATATTAACTATTAATTAAAAAAATTTTATATGTGCGAAAGTTGAGTTAATAATAGAGAAATATATTCTATAAAAAGGATATGTTTCTCTATTATTTTATTTCATGTATTAGCTATGAGTTTAATATAGGTCATGTGCATATTTATTTTATAGCATAAATATGGTATAGTTAATCATGTTAAAAATCTTATTTAATGTGTTATAAGGACTAGAGGAAAATGAGGAGTTGTTATGAATGAAGAGAATTTCAATAATTGGAGCCACAGGTTCTATAGGAACCCAAACTCTTGATGTACTTAGAAAACAAAAAGGAGATTTTCAGCTTATAGGTGTATCTGCAAATAGTAGTGTAGATAAACTTTTACATATAATAGATGAATTTAACCCCAAATATGCGGTGCTAACCGAAAAAGAATCTTATTTAAAGATAAAAGATATTTTTAGTAATAAAAAATCAAATACAAAAATATTATTTGGAGTAGATGGATTAAATACTATAGCTAGTCTTCCTGAAGTTGATATGGTTGTAACATCTGTAGTTGGAATGATAGGGCTTGTACCAACTATAAAAGCAATTAAAGCGAAGAAAGACATAGCTTTAGCTAATAAGGAGACATTAGTTGTAGGAGGAGAACTGGTTACAAAATTATCGAAAGAAAATAATATAAAAATATTTCCTGTAGATTCAGAGCATAGTGCTGTTTTTCAATGCCTTCAGGGAAATAATTTTGACGAAGTTGCTAATTTGATTTTAACTGCTTCAGGTGGACCCTTTAGGGGAAAAACAAAAGATCAACTCTCAAAAGTAACTGTAAAAGAGGCGTTGAATCATCCAAATTGGAGTATGGGAAAAAAGCTCACGATAGATTCTGCTACTCTTATGAATAAGGGACTTGAAGTTATAGAAGCTCACTTCTTATTTAACTTACCTTATGAAAATATAAAGGTTGTAGTTCATCCACAAAGTATAGTACATTCTATGGTGGAATATAGGGATGGAAGTGTTATGGCACAGCTTGCCACTGCAGATATGAGGTTACCTATACAATATGCACTGAATTATCCGAAAAGAAAGGAAGCTGTAATAGATAAATTGGACTTCTATAGCGTAGGAAACTTAAGTTTTGAAAAGCCTGATACAGATACATTCAGACCACTTAAATTAGCTTATGAAGCAGGGAGGATAGGAGGCACAATGCCAGCTATACTAAATTGTGCAAATGAGGAAGCAGTAAGTTTATTCCTTGCTAATAAAATAAATTTTTTGGATATAGGCAACATATTAGAAGAGTGTATGAATAAATTTACTTCACAAAGTACGTATACTCTGGATGATTTACTTGACCTAGAAATAAAAGTTAAGAAATATGTAAAAGATAAATTTATCAAATAAGAATTGGGAGGAATACCATTTGTATATAATAGCAGCGATAATAGCCTTTGGCGTATTGATTATAATTCATGAACTGGGACATTTTACTATGGCGAAATTAAATGGAGTAAAAGTAGAAGAATTTTCTATAGGAATGGGTCCTAAGCTCTTTGGAATAAAGGGCAAGGAAACGGAATATCATATAAGGCTTCTTCCTATTGGTGGTTATGTAAAGATGCTGGGTGATGAGGGTGAAAGTGATGACCCTAGGGCATTTAATAATAAAAGTCCTCTTAGAAAACTTAGTGTAGTAACAGCTGGACCCATAATGAATTTTGTACTTGGAGTTATACTATTTGCAATAATAGCCTCTGCGAGGGGGTATCTGTCTCCTATAGTGAGTAAAGTAATGCCAAATCAACCTGCAGCTTTAGCGGGTATCAAGCTAGGAGATAAAATAACTAGGGTAAATAATTCAAAGATATCTACCTGGGAAGACTTTGTAACAGAAGTTTATACTGCAGGAGGAAATCCAATTAATATAACTTATGAACGTAATGGAAACACAAATCAGGTAAGAGTTATTCCAATAAAAGATAAAAAAGAAAATAGGTATGTTGTAGGTATTGAATCAACTCAAGTCACTAAGCCTACTTTGGGGCAGTCAGTATCCTATGGGTTTATAGAAACTAAATCCCTAATCAAACAGACATTTAGTTTTTTTAAAACACTATTTAGAGGAAAAGCATCTATGAATGATGTAGGGGGACCTGTTACTATAATAAAAATATCAGGTGCAGCAGCAAAAGCAGGAATATTGAGTTTGATGGCATTTTCAGCTTATATAAGTATACAACTTGCTATATTTAACATAATACCTTTTCCAGCTTTGGATGGAGGATATATATTTTTATTTTTGTTTGAAATAATAACAGGTAAAAAAGTAGATGAAAATAAGGTTGGAACGATAAATTATGTTGGATTTGCAATACTTATGGCACTTATGGTACTAGTTACCGTAAAGGATATATTCTATCCTATAAAATTTTAAGAAATGCTTAATTGTGAATTGAATAAATTGGTGGTGAAATTTTGAATAGAGTAAAAAAGAAAACAGTAAAGGTAGGCAATATATTTTTAGGTGGAGATTTTCCAGTAGCCGTACAATCTATGACAAATACGGATACTAGGGATGTAGAAGCCACTACAGCTCAGATATTTCAGCTAAAAGAAGCAGGTTGTGATATCGTCAGATGTGCGGTGCCTGATGATATAGCTTGCAATTCCATGAAAAAAATCATAGAAAGAGTAGATATTCCACTTGTAGCAGATATACATTTTGATTATAAGTTGGCGCTTAAATCTATAGAAAATGGGATATCTGCACTTAGAATAAATCCTGGAAATATTGGAAGCATAGAAAGAGTACGAGAAGTGGCAAGAGCAGCAAAAGAAGCTAATATTCCAATTAGAATAGGGGTAAACTCTGGATCATTAAAAAAGGATATTTTAAATAAATATGGTAGAGTTTGTTCGGATGCACTAGTAGATAGTGCTCTAGAACATGTAAAAATTTTGGAAAACGTAGGATTTTATGATATAGTCATATCCATAAAATCTTCAAATGTAAATCAAATGATAGAAAGTTATAGAAAAATATCTCAAATTGTAAATTATCCACTTCACCTTGGAGTAACAGAAGCAGGAACTATTTGGCGAGGAACTATAAAATCAAGCATAGGCATAGGTACTCTTTTGATGGAAGGTATAGGAGACACTATAAGAGTATCCCTTACAGGAAATCCAGTGGAAGAAGTAAGAGTGGGAAAAGAAATATTAAAATCCTGTGGAATTATAAAAGAAGGTGTGGAATTTATATCATGTCCCACCTGTGGTAGAACTGAAATTGATTTAATTAAAATAGCTGAGCAAGTGGAAAAAAGACTTTTAAATATGCATAAAAACATAAAGGTTGCTGTTATGGGATGTGTAGTAAATGGACCAGGTGAGGCTCGGGAAGCAGATATTGGTATAGCAGGTGGCAAAGGTGAAGGAATTATATTTAAAAAAGGAAAAATAGTAAAAAAAGTAAGTGAGGAAAATTTAGTAGAATCACTTATAGAAGAGATAAAAAACATTTGATTTTTACATGATTAATTCAAATTATTTACATTTAGGGTAACCTTGTGAATAATTTTTCTTGAAATAAAAATTACAGTGTGTTAAAATATAAATGGTAAATCTACAGAAGTTTATTTAGAATGTAGGAGTGGGTTTTAACCCGCTCTTTCTATTTGTGAAAAACGCAGCGAAAGTTGCGTTTTTAAATTTAATTAGCTATTTAACATTTTTTTTAGCAAGATTGTATAACATAAACGTATAACCTGTAAATGGAGGAGGATTTAAATGACAAAAAATACTTTTATGGAAAGAATGTCAGCATTAATACAACCTATAGTTAATAATTTAAATTATGAATTATACTATTTAGAGTTTAAAAAAGAAGGTAACAATAATTATTTAAGAATATACATAGATAAAAAAGAAGGAAACATATCATTAGAAGATTGTGAAAGTGTAAGTAGAGCAGTTAGTGATATGTTGGATAAAGAAGATCCTATAAAAGATCCTTATTACCTAGAAGTTTCATCACCAGGTGTAGAGAGAAAGCTATATACGGAAGAACACTTAAAAAGATACATTGGATATAGCGTACAGGTTAATATATCAGGACTTTTAAAAGGAAAGAAAAAATATGAGGGGGAACTTCTAGATTTTAATTCAAATGAATTGAAGATAAAATGTGAAGAAGAAGATATCGCTATTCCAAGGGACAAAATTTTAAACGTAAATTTAAAAGGTGATTTTTAGGGGAGGTATATTTTAAAATGAATCAGGAGTTTATAGAGGCCTTAAAAGAAATAGTTAAGGAAAAGGGAATAAGTGAGGATTTACTATTTACTACCATAGAGGATGCATTAGTAGCTGCGTATAAAAAGAATTATATGGGGCATGGAGCAGGTAGCCAAAATGTTAAGGTTACTATGAATAGAGAAAATGGAGAAATTCATGTGTATTCACAAAAAAATGTAGTAGAGGAAGTTTGTGATAAATTTGGTGAGATAAGTGTAGAAGATGCTAAAAGCATGGATTCAAGTTATGAGGTAGGTGATATAGCAAACATAGAAGTTACACCTAGAAAATTTGGAAGGGTAGCTGCACAGGCTGCAAAACAAGTAGTTATACAGAGGATAAAAGAAGAAGAAAGAAGAATTATATACAGTGATTTTGCGGAAAAGGAAGACGATATAATAACAGGTACAGTCATAAGAAAAGATAAAAATAATGTACTTATAGATTTAGGAAAGACAGAAGCAGTACTTGGACCAAATGAGCAGATACCGGGAGAAAAGTATAACTTCAATGACAAACTCAAATTATATATTATTGAAGTAAAGAATACTACAAAGGGAGCTCAAATTGTAATATCGAGGACTCATCCTGGACTTATAAAGAGATTGTTTGAACTAGAAGTACCTGAGATATTTGATGGAACGGTTGATATAAAGTCCATAGCAAGGGAAGCTGGTTCTAGAACAAAAATTGCAGTACACTCTAACGATGAAAATGTAGATCCTATGGGAGCTTGTGTAGGACCTAAAGGAGTAAGGGTTCAAAATATAGTAAACGAGCTAAAAAATGAAAAGATAGATATAATAAAGTGGAGCAAACTTCCAGAAGAGTATATAGCTAATTCACTAAGTCCTGCCAAGGTATTGGATGTGGATTTAAATGAAGACATTAAATTTGCACAAATTGTAGTAGATGACAATCAGTTATCTCTGGCTATAGGTAAAGAAGGTCAAAATGTAAGATTGGCAGCAAAGCTTACAGGATGGAAAATAGACATAAAGAGCAAATCACAGGTTGAGACGCAAGATGAAGAAAATTAATTAAGGTGGTGTTTAGAATGAAGCAAAAAAAAGTACCACAGAGAATGTGTACAGGATGCATGGAAATGAAACCAAAAAAAGAACTCATACGAATAGTAAAGAGCAAAGAGGGAGAAGTTTCTGTAGACCCTACAGGAAAGAAAAATGGTAGGGGAGCTTATGTATGCAAAAATGTGGAATGTTTGGAGAAAGCTTTTAAGAACAAAAGGCTCCAGAAAAATCTTGAAATTCAGATAGACGAAACCTTATACCAAAGTTTAAAGGAACAGATAGAAAATGGTAGATAAATTTCTTCAGTTTATGGGATTAATAAAGCGTGCAGGAAAACTTTTAGAGGGATATAATAAATGTGAAGAAGCAATCAGGAGGAATAGAGTGCATTTTGTGATAATGTCTCAAGATGTTTCTAAAAATACATGGGAAAAATTTTTAAACTACAATAATAAATATAAAGTACCAGTTGTAAAGACAATATATACTGGAGAAGAAATTGGAAATGCAATTGGATCAAGTGAAATAAAAGTTGTAGGGGTTACAGATAAAAACATGGGTAAGGCACTAATGAATTTATTGAAGAAAAATGAGAAACTTTAGTTTCGGGGGTGTATAATTTGTCAAAAATAAGAATATATGAATTAGCCAAAGAGTTGAATATATCCAGTAAAACATTAATATCCATACTTCTAGATGAGTTTGGAGTAAAAGTGAAAAACCATATGAGTGTAATAGAAGAGGAAGATGCAGAACTAATTAAAGAGTTTATAGAAGAAAATGAAAGCAGCGAAGATGGAGAAGAGAGCATAGAGGATAAATACAAAAATTTAGTGCAGGAGAATTCTCCAAAAGTTAAAAAGAAAACCATAAGTGTTAAAAATAATACTAAGAGTAAAAGCACTCAAGGAAAGAAAGAATCAAAGGACGGAGAGTTACAAGAAACTGAAAGAGCTCAAATAGAAATGGAAGATACTATAACTGTAAAAGAGTTTTCTGAAAAAATAGGTAAACCATCTACAGAAGTTATTAAACAACTTATATTTATGGGAGTAATGGCAGCTATAAATCAAGAAATAGACTTTAATACAGCTGAAAAACTAGGAGAAAAGTTTGATGTAACTGTACTTCGAAAAGAAGAAGACATTAATAAGGAAGCGGTAGAACAAGAAGTAGAACAGGAAGATGCTGAGGATGATGATCCTAATTCAGAAAAAAGACCGCCAGTTATAACTGTTATGGGACACGTTGACCATGGTAAGACTTCTCTTTTAGATGCCATAAGGAAATCAAAGGTAACTGAGACGGAAGCTGGAGGTATAACCCAGCACATAGGTGCTTATACTGTTAATATAAATGGAGAAAAGATAACTTTCTTAGATACTCCTGGACATGAAGCTTTTACTGCCATGAGAGCAAGAGGAGCCCAAATTACAGATATAGTTATTTTAGTTGTAGCTGCGGATGATGGAATAATGCCGCAAACTGCAGAAGCAATAAATCACTGTAAAGCTGCAAATGTACCTATAGTAGTAGCTATAAATAAAATAGATAGACCAGGAGCCAATGTAGATAAAGTTAAACAGGAACTGTCAGATTATGGATTAATATCAGAGGACTGGGGTGGAGATACTATATGTGTACCAGTGTCTGCTCATACTAAAGAAGGTATTGATAGTTTACTTGAAATGGTACTTTTAACTGCTGAAATGCAGGAAATTAAGGCAAATCCTCATAGAAATGCAAAGGGAACAGTAATAGAAGCAAAATTGGATAAAGGAAGAGGAGCAGTTGCTACGCTTCTTGTTCAAAATGGAACTCTTCATGTTGGGGATTCTATAATAGTTGGAAGTACTTATGGTAGAATTAGAGCTATGTTTGATGATAAGGGAAAGAAAATTAAAGTTGCAGGACCATCAATACCAGTAGAGATACTTGGATTGTCAGAAGTGCCTGCAGCAGGAGATAGATTCCATCAAGTTAAAGATGAAAAGACTGCAAGGGATATAGCAGCAAAGAGAAAACAAAAGGTAAGAGAGGAATATCTACAGTCCGCTCATAAAGTTTCTCTGGAAGATCTTTATAATCAAATAAAAGAGGGAAAAGTAAAGGAACTTAACATAATAGTTAAGGCAGACGTACAGGGATCTATAGAAGCATTAAAACAATCTCTTCAAAAATTATCAAATGAAGAAGTTAAGGTAAGGGTACTTCATGGAGCAGTTGGTGCTATAACAGAAACAGACGTCACATTAGCATCTGCATCAAATGCCATAATAATAGGATTTAATGTTAGACCTGATAGCAATGCTCAGGCAGCAGCAGAAAAAGAATCAGTTGATATAAAAACTTATAGAGTTATATATAATGCAATAGAAGATATAAAGGCTGCTATGGTTGGTATGCTTGAACCTGATTATAAAGAAGTTGTGCTTGGAAAAGCTCAAATCAGGCAGACTTATAAAATATCCAATGTAGGAACTATTGCAGGATGTTATGTACAGGAAGGAAAGATAGTTAGAAACTCACAGGTAAGGATAATAAGAGATGGTATAGTTATATTTGAATCTGAGCTTGCTTCCCTAAAGAGATTTAAAGATGATGTAAAGGAAGTAGCAGAAGGATATGAATGCGGACTTTCTATTGATAAGTTCAATGACATAAAAGATGGAGACATAGTTGAGGCCTATACCATGGAGGAAATTAAGAAAAAAGAGTTATAAATAGTGAGGTGGTAGTTTATGACTAACTACAGAAGTGGAAGAATAAACGAAGAAATGAAAAAGGAAATAAGCAATATAATTAGAAGTGATATCAAGGATCCTAGAGTTACTGCTATGGTAAGTGTTACTAAGGTTGATGTTACAAAAGATCAAAAATATGCAAAAGTATATGTGAGCGTTTATGGTGAAGGCAAATCAAAGGAAGATACTTTTGAGGCACTTAAAAATTCAGCAGGTTTTATAAGGAGAGAAGTTGGGCATAGAGTAAAACTTAGAAATACTCCAGAAATAATTATAGAACAGGACAATACTATAGAATATGGCATGCATATAGATAAAATTCTCCAAGAGATAAAGGAGAATAAGAAAAATGATAATGAATGATATTATAAGTGAGATAAGAAGAAGTAATAAAATTGCAATTACTTTTCATTCTTCTCCAGATGGTGATTCTATAGGAAGTTCTTTAGCCCTATTTCAAGGCATGAGAAAATTGGGAAAGGAAGTTGAAATACTCTCAAAGGAAAAAATTCCGGAGAGTTTCAGCTTTTTACCCTGTAGTGAAAATATAAATGGCAAAAAGTTTGAGGTGGACCCTGAAGTAGAATGTGTTATAGTGCTTGATTGCGGAGATGTAAAAAGAATAAATGCAGATTTGAAATTTGAGCAAGGAAGCTATACTGTAATAAATATAGACCACCATCTAACAAATGAGTTATATGGAAATTTAAATTATGTGGATACTAATGCGGCTGCTGTATCTGAAATAGTATATCAGTTATTAAAACTTATGGATGTTGAACTGGATAAAAATATAGCTCAGTGTCTTTACACTTCAATAATAACAGACAGCGGATCCTTTAGATATCCCTCAACTACTTGTGTAACCCATACTATAGCAGGAGATTTGATAAATACAGGTATTGATTTTAGTGAAATTCACAGGATAATTTTCGAAAACAAGAAGTTTAATAGAATAAAACTTTATGGAAAAGCAATTGAGAGTATGGAGCTTATAGGAGACAGTATCTGTGTAATAAGTATCACTAAAGATATGCTATCTGGGGTTGGCATAGAAAGAGATACAGACACTTCAGATATTGTAAATATAGGCATGAAGGTGAATACTGTAGAAGTTGGAATTTTGTTAAAGGAAGTAGAAGATAAGATAAAAGTAAGTTTGAGGTCTAAATCAAAGGTAGATGTAAGAAAGATAGCAGAAAAATTCAATGGCGGAGGACATGTAAGAGCAAGTGGTCTTGCAGTTAGTGATAAATCTATAGATGAAGTAAAAGATATGATATTAAAAGAGGTTGAGAAAGAACTGATATGATTGATGGAATTTTAAACATAAATAAACCTGTTGGAATGACTTCCTTTGATGTAGTTAAGAAAATTAGATCAATATCAGGTAATAAAAAAGTTGGCCACACAGGTACTCTTGACCCTATTGCATCAGGAGTACTTCCTATTTGTATAGGTGGTGCCACAAAATTTGCAGATTATATAATGAAAAGCCACAAAATTTATCTAGCTGAGTTGAAGCTTGGAGTTAATACGGATACCTATGATAGGGAAGGAACTATAGTAGGTACTTCAGAAGTTAAGCTTGATGAAAAAAGTGTAAGAGATACAATTTTAAGTTTTCAGGGGGAAATAGAACAACTTCCACCTATGTATTCAGCAATTAAGATTAATGGAAAAAAGCTTTATGATTTAGCAAGACAAGGTATAGAAATAGAGAGAAATAAAAGAAAAATCAACATATATTCTATAGAAATTATTAATATAGAATTACCTTATGTAGTGTTTCAAGTTAAGTGTTCTAAAGGAACTTATATAAGAAGTTTATGCCATGATATTGGCGAAAAATTAAATTGTGGTGGCATAATGTGGAACCTAAAGAGAATGGCTACGGGAAATTTTAATATTTCAAATTCTATTTTACTAGAGGACCTGCAGAAAGATATCATATCAAAATACATTATTCCAGTAGATAAAGCACTAGAGGAATATCCTAAGGTTATAGTTCAGGATAAATATTTAAAACACGTTTTAAATGGTATCACAATAAAAGACAAAGAGTTTATAGATAAAATTCAAGAAGGTAAAATCTATAGGGTATATATACATGAAAATAAATTTATAGGTATTGGAAGTAGGGGAACTTTTGGATTTAAGATGGTAAAATTATTCGTTAGAGGTAACTAGTTATGATAATAATGGAAGATAATTTTAAAAAACATTTTACGAAAAGTACATATATTGCTTTAGGAAGCTTTGACGGACTTCATTTAGGACATATAAACCTTATAAATAAAACTGTTAAACTTGCAAGAAATAACAAGGCAAACAGCATGGTGTTTACCTTTAAAAATCATCCACTTTCTATAATAAACCCTGAGGTATCTCCTAAAATTTTAATGAATAATGAATTGAAAATAAGTGTATTGAAAGATGCTGGTTTAGACATAATAAATATGGCTAACTTTAATGAAGAATTTATGAAAATATGTCCTGAGGATTTTGTTATTCATCTTTTAAACAATTATAGAGCTAAAGGACTCATAGTTGGTTTTAACTATAGATTTGGGTATAAGAACTTGGGGGATGTAAGTTTGCTCAAAAAAATGAGTAAGATACATAAGTTTTCTTTGAATGTTATAGATTCAGTAAAATATAAAGGACAGGTAGTTAGTAGTTCGATAATAAGAACTATTATATCCGATGAAGGGGATATAAAAAAAGCGAATAAACTTTTGACAAGACCTTTTATGCTGCAGGGCGAGGTAATACACGGTAAACAACTAGGAAGAAAATTGGGATTTCCAACTGTAAACCTTGACTATGATAAGAGGTTTGTTATACCTAAAGGTGGTGTATATTACACTATAGTTGAATGCAATAATGATTTGTTTAAAGGTATAACAAATGTAGGTTATAATCCGACTACATGTGACAATAAGCTGAGCATTGAAACACATATACTTAATTTTAATGAAAACATGTATGATAAGAATATAAAGATATATTTTATTGAGAGAATTAGGGATGAATCAAAATTTGGCAGTTTAACAGAACTGGCAGATCAGTTAAAAAAAGATAAGATGTATGCAAGTAAGAAAAGAATAGAAATTAATTTAAAAAATTAATTTACAATAACGACTTTATTTGCTATAATTACAATCGTGATCCGTATGCTAAGAATTCCGAATTGCCGACGACATTCTTGGAATATAGGGGATTAACAATTGGAGGTGTAACAAAATGGAAAAGGCATTAAAAGAAGAAATAATGAAGAAATATGCAAGACATGAAGGAGACACAGGCTCACCAGAAGTTCAGATAGCATTACTTACTGAGAGAATTAATCATTTAAATGATCATTTAAAGATCCATAAGAAAGATCATCACTCAAGAAGAGGTCTTTTAATGATGGTTGGTAAGAGAAGAGGTCTTCTTAACTATTTAATTAAGCAAGATATTGAAAGATACCGTGCTATTATTAAAGCGTTGAATTTAAGGAAATAATCTTTAGAGCGGCTGTAACCGCTCTATTATTTTAACAAAATTGTAACCTATTGAGAGGAGGTATGTTTTTTATGAGTGAAATAATTCAAACTACTGTTGCTGGAAGAACTTTGAAAGTTGATTATGGTAAAATAGGAAAACTTTCTAATTGTGCTTTTTTTATAAGTTATGGCGATACGGTAGTTTTAATCAATGCTAATGCTTCAGATAAACCTAGAGAAGGAGTGGACTTTTTTCCTTTAAGCATAGAATATGAGGAAAGGTTGTATTCTGTTGGAAAAATACCTGGAGGTTTTATAAAGAGGGAAGGAAAGCCTTCTGAAAAGGCTATATTACATGCCAGGGCAATAGATAGACCTCTTAGACCACTGTTTCCGAAAGGATACAGAAATGATGTTCAAGTTGTTTGTACGGTAGTATCTGTAGATCAAGATAATGCGCCAGATATATTAGCTATAAATGGAGCATCACTGGCTCTTTGTATGTCAAGCATTCCTTTTACTACTCCAGTAGGAGCAGTATCTGTAGGACTTGTAGATGGTAAGTTCGTAATAAATCCTGGCTTAGAGGAAAGAAGTAAAAGCAGTTTAAATCTCACAGTATGTGCTACGGATGAAAGAGTTATGATGGTAGAGGCTGGTGGAGATGAAATACCAGAGGATACCATGTATGATGCTATAATGTTTGGATTTGAAGAATGCAAGAAGATAGTTGCATTTCAAAAAGAAACTATGAATAAATATGGAAAGCAAAAGGAAGAACCAGAACTCTATAAAGTAGAGGAATCCATAGAAGAAGAAGTTAGAAAATTTGCATTTCAAAAAATAAAAGATGCCATGTACATAATGGATAGAAACGAGAGAAATGCAGCTTTAGAAGATGTGGATAAAGAATTAAATGAGCAATTTTCAGAGAAGTATCCAGATAATGGACCAGATATAGCAGAGGTAGTATATAAGATTAAGAAAGAAATAGTAAGAAATATGATGTTAAACGAACACAGGAGAGTTGATGGAAGGGCTTTTGATGAAATAAGGCCAATAAGTTGTGAGGTTGGTATTCTTCCAAGAACTCATGGAACTGGATTGTTTACAAGAGGATTGACCCAGGTAATGACTGTTGCCACCCTTGGTTCTTTAGGTGATGTACAAATACTTGATGGAGTAGGTTCTGAAGAATCAAAGAGATATATACATCATTATAATTTCCCATCGTACAGTACAGGCGAGACTAGACCTTTAAGAGGACCTGGAAGAAGAGAAATAGGACACGGTGCGTTAGCTGAGAAAGCTTTAGAACCACTTATACCAAGTGAGGATCAATTCCCATATACTATAAGACTTGTATCAGAGGTATTGAGTTCTAATGGATCTACTTCCCAGGCAAGTATATGTGGAAGTACACTAGCACTTTTAGATGCAGGAGTTCCTATAAAGAGACCAGCAGCTGGAATAGCCATGGGACTTATAACTAGTGAAGATTTGTCTAAGGAAGAAATAGTTACTGACATACAAGGAATTGAGGATTTCTTTGGAGACATGGATTTTAAAGTTGGTGGAACAGAAAAAGGTATTACTGCCATTCAATTTGATACAAAGATTCATGGATTATCTGAAAACTGTATAAGAGAAACTCTTAATAGAGCAAGGACAGCTAGGTTATTTATATTGGATAAAATTCACAAGTGTATTCCAGAAGCTAGAGAAGAATTATCAGAGTATGCCCCAAAGACATATACAATGTCCATACCTCCAGATAAAATAAGAGATGTAATAGGAGCTGGCGGAAAAGTTATCAATAAGATAATAGCAGAAACTGGTGTAAAGATAGACATAAAGGAAGATGGAAAAATATTTGTAATGTCAGAGGACAGTAGTAGTGCTAAGAAAGCATTAAAGATTATAGAGGATCTTACTAGAGAAGTAAAAGCAGGAGAAATATACTTAGGTAAAGTTACTAAAACAACTAATTTTGGTGCCTTTGTAGAAATACTTCCAGGAAAAGAAGGATTAGTACACATATCAAAGTTAGACTTTACAAGAGTTAATAAGGTAGAAGATATAGTTTCAGTAGGAGATAAGATATTAGTAAAGGTAACAGATATAGATAATCAGGGTAGAATAAATCTCTCCAGAAAAGATGCAATAAAAGATTCTGAGGAAAATAGCACTAAAGAAAATAATTCCAAAGAAGGCAACTTAAAGCAAAATAAGTAATAAATAGAAGGGCTTATATGCCTTTTTATTTTTTAAAGATGAAAGGGGTGAAAAACTCTTGCAGTATAGTGTGTAGGGTTAATATCACTATAGGGCAGTAAAAGCCAATGTATAATCTGTTTCAATTGGATAATGGACTTAAAGTAATTGTAGAGAATATAGATTATGTAAATTCTATAAGTGTAGGTCTATGGGTGAAAAATGGATCTAGAAATGAAAAAGAAAAAAATAATGGCATCTCCCACTTTATAGAACATATGTTTTTTAAAGGAACATCAAATAGAACATCTCTTGAGATAGCTGAATGCATAGAAGATGTAGGAGGACAGATAAACGCTTTTACGGGTAAGGAAGCTACATGCTTTTATGTAAAAGCATTGGATTCACATTTCGAACTGGCAATAGATGTTATATCAGATATGTTATTTAACAGCAAATTTTCCAATGAAGATATAGAAAAGGAAAAAGGAGTTATAATTGAAGAGATAAACATGAATGATGATTCTCCAGAAGATGTACTGTCGGACCTACATAGCAAAGCTATGTGGGGAGATGATTCGATATCATTACCAATACTCGGAAATGCTGATACTGTAAAATCTTTTACAAGAGAAGAGCTGCTAGAATATATAAGATCTCATTATACACCTGAAAATTCTGTAGTGTCCATAGCAGGCAAAATTGACATGAATACAGTTGAAAAACTGATGGAAAAGTATTTTGGGAAATGGAATTCCAATGGAAAGAGTTTAATTAATTATTCTAGCCCCCAATTTTTAAAAAATCATCTTTTTAAAAGAAAAAGTATAGAACAGCTACACATAAGTCTTGGTGTACCTGGAGTTGAAAGCGGTAATGATGATATTTATGCACTTTTGCTTTTAAATAATGTGTATGGAGGAGGGACTTCTTCCATACTATTTCAAAAAATAAGAGAGGAAATGGGAATTTGTTATTCAATTTATTCTTATCCAGCTTCCTTTAATAACATAGGAGTAGTTAATATTTATACTGGATTAAATGTAAAATATTCTTATGATGTAATATGCAGGATAAAAGACGAACTCCAAAAATTTGTAAAAGAAGGCATAGACTCTAACAGATTGAGAAAAGCAAAGGAACAATTAAAAGGAAATTACGTACTAGGGCTTGAAAGTATGAGTAGCAAAATGTTTAATAATGGAAAATCAGTCTTGCTTTTAAATAAGTTGAGTACTCCCTCAGATATAATAGATAAAATAAATAAAATAGATCAAGACACTATTAAAAGGGTTATGAAAAATACTTTTTGTAAGGGAATAGTAAATTCTGCTTTTGTAGGAGAAAAAGTAGATATACGTCTTATGGAAAATTTATTAGAGAAAGATACAGACTTATTTCCAAAATCGGAAGACACTTTATTGTAAAGCGTTTAATTATTAAAAAATTAGTTGGTAATAAAGAGAAAATATCCCTCATAGTATTTAATATACAATTGATAGGGGGATATAATATGGATGAAAATATAAAGTTTTATAGTGAAATGGAAAGATATGAGATTATAAATGTAAATGACGGAAATAAATACAATTGTCTGGGGAATAATGATATAATAGTGGATTCTTCTGGAAACTTAAAAATACTTATTTTAAGTGAAAACAAATCAAAATTTTCAATTTTTGGTAAAAGTGAATTTATAGAAGTTCCTTGGGAATACGTAAAAAAAATAGGGGCTAAGACTATTATAATAGATGTAGAAGAAAAATCTTTAAAAAGAGTTCATTAAAATAAATATGATTTTAATATAAAAGATCAATTTATGAGCTTCATTCAGAAAGGTATATGAATCTCCTAAAATGCATAAGCTAAACTTGTTCAAGGAGGAGATTAAAATGCCAGAAGATGAAACTAAGAATAGAAAATTGGAAAATATTAAAGAACTAGGGTCTGTAAATGTAGCTGAAGGAAGAGATAATATTCAGATACTTCCAATAATAGGTCAAATAGAAGGTCATGTAAATCTTTCATCTGAAACTAAAACTACTAAATATGAACATGTGATACCAAATTTAATAGCAATTGAAAATGATAAAAGAGTAGAAGGATTGCTTGTAGTTTTAAATACTGTAGGAGGAGATGTAGAAGCAGGCCTTGCTATAGCAGAGATGATAAGAAGCTTAAGTAAACCTACGGTATCTCTTGTTATAGGAGGAGGACATTCTATAGGGGTGCCACTTGCTACAGCCTCTGATTATTCCTTTATATCTCCTAGTGCAACCATGATTATACATCCAATAAGGATGAGTGGTATGGTTATTGGAGTACCTCAGACTTTTGAATATTTTAATAAAATGCAGGAGAGAATAAATGAATTTATAGTTCGAACATCTAAAATAACAGGAGAAAAGTTAACTGAGTTGATGCTTCAGACAGATGAGCTTCTAAATGATATGGGTACTATATTGATTGGAAAACAGGCAGTGGAGCAAGGCTTAATTGATGAAGTGGGTGGAATAAGTCAGGCTATTAACAAACTAAATGAAATGATGGCAAAATAAATTTACTTTTATTAAATTAGCCATAGGATTTATCCTATGGTAATTTATGTTTTAATATAAATATGTAAAGTCTTATCTATTAAAAACATTAAAGGAAAAAGGAAAGCTATGTAGAATATTTAATTTAGAAATATCTATTTTTAAATTAAAGTGTGTCTGTAATTTACTGGAGGCGATATAGATATGGCTAAAAGCAGAAAAAAAGAAACTCATGTACTTGACAAAGAAATAAAGGGAATAGTGCTATTTACAGTAGGCGTGCTTATGATAATAAGTGTATTTTCACCGTCTTCCTCTGGTATCATTGGTAGATTTATAAAAAAAATTTTAATAGCAGTATTCGGAATAGGATCTTATATATTACCATTCCTTATAATATTTATAGGATGCTGCTGTATAGTGAAGAAAAATAAGATAAATTTCAACAAAAAATTTTATGGAATTTTACTATTTATTATAAATACACTGTTATTTATACAACTAATAGTTATGTCTGACTATTATGTAGAAGATAGCTTGATTTCAGGCATACAACGATTGTATGAATCAAATACTGTATTTCATGGAGGAATAATAAGTTTCCTAATAGATGTTCCACTTTTTAAATTGTTTGGAAAAACAGGCTGCTATGTTATATTTATATCAATTTACATAATATCTTTTATAATAATGAGTAAGGTTACTATATATGATATATTACATAATATAAAGAATTTTTTCTTTGAAAAAGGTACAAATAAGGATACTAAGATTGAAGACAAAATTTTAAATCAGGGTAAAATTGAAAATGAAGAAGCAAACAAAGATGACTTCATTAAAAATATAAACAATAGAATAAAGATATTAGATTTTATGAAGTCATCAGATATAAAAGATAATTATAGATCAGAAAAGCCTAAGGAAAACAGTGAAAATTTAACGTATCCTGCTGAACTTGAAAATGATACTTACAAAAAAAATTGTGAATTAATAAATGAAGAACTTGAAAAAAATATGACAGAGAGTGAAAAAAACTTAGTTTCAGTATATAATTTTCCGCCCGTGGATTTATTAAAGCAGAATATACAATCAAAGTTAAACAAGCATGATAAAAAAGAATTAATAAGTAGTGCCAATAAGCTGGAAGAAACTCTTGCAAATTTTGGGGTAGATGCAAAAGTGCTGCAAGTAAGCAAGGGACCATCTGTAACTAGATTTGAACTTCAGCCAAGTCCTGGAGTCAAGGTAAGTAAAATTGTAAATTTATCGGATGACATAGCCCTTGGACTTGCAGCTTCAGGAGTGAGAATAGAAGCTCCCATACCAGGAAAATCTGCCATAGGTATAGAAGTACCAAATAAAGATTTGACACCAGTTTATTTAAGGGAAGTTGTAGAATCGGAGGAATTTATAAATTCAAAGTGTAAATTGGCTTACTGTCTTGGAAAAGACATAGGAGGAAATTGTATAGTATCAGATCTTACTAAAATGCCACATATGCTTATTGCAGGTGCAACGGGGTCTGGTAAAAGTGTGTGTATAAATACTCTCATAATAAGCTTGATTTATAAGTATTCTCCTGATGATGTTAAACTTTTGATGGTAGATCCTAAAGTGGTAGAATTAAATGTATATAATGGCATCCCACATCTTCTTATACCCGTAGTTGTAGACCCTAAAAAGGCATCAGGTGCGTTAAATTGGGCTGTACAAGAAATGACAAGGAGATATAAGCTATTTGCAGAAAATAATGTAAGAAATATAGAGGGATATAATCAATTGTTTCAAGAAGGAAAAACAGATAGTAAGCTCCCTTTTGTAGTCATAATAATTGATGAACTTTCTGATTTGATGATGGTATGTCCAAATGAAATTGAAGATTATATAGGACGTCTCGCTCAAATGGCAAGGGCAGCTGGAATGCATTTGGTTATAGCTACTCAGAGACCTTCTGTAGATGTAATTACTGGAGTAATTAAAGCAAATATACCTTCAAGAATATCTTTTGCAGTATCCAGTCAAATTGATTCTAGAACTATACTGGATAGTGCTGGAGCTGAGAAATTACTTGGAAAAGGAGATATGTTATTTTATCCTGTAGGTGAAGCAAAACCTATAAGAATACAGGGAGCCTTTATATCCGAAGGTGAAGTTGAAAGGGTAGTAAATTATATAAAAGATGAACAAGGTGGACCTAATTATGAAGATAAAATAATTGAGCAAATAGATACAAATGTAGTGAAAACTAGTAGTGATAGTGATGAACTTTTAGATGAGGCAATTAGAGTTGTAGTAGATGCAGGACAAGCATCTACATCTTTACTTCAAAGAAGGCTTAGAATAGGATATAATAGAGCGGCTAGAATAATAGAAGAAATGGAAGACAGGGAAATAATATCAAAAAAGGATGGAACAAAGCCAAGACAAATTTTAATTGACAGAAATCATTATGAAAATACGTAAATTAATGCAATGGTAGTATTTTACGTAAGATTAAAAATAACTAAGTAGGAGGAAGTTTGGTGGATAAACTAAGAGTTGGACTAATAAGTTTAGGCTGTGACAAAAATAGATTGGATTCTGAAGTAATGTTAAGTAATTTAAATCAAGAATACAGTTTAGTTCATGATCCTAAATTAGCGGATGTAATAATTATAAATACATGTGGATTTATAGAATCAGCTAAACAGGAATCCATAGATACAATACTTGAAATGTCACAGTATAAAGAAAAATTTAATTGCAAATTAATTGTAGTAACAGGATGCCTGGCTCAGAGGTATGGTAAGGAACTTATGGAGTTATTGCCAGAAATAGATATAATGCTTGGAGTAAATGATTATGATAAGTTAAATGAAACTATAAGGAAATGTATTGAAACTGACAACAGTAGGATTTATAATTGTGATTACAGTGATTCTAATATAAATGAAGGAAAAAGAATACTTACTACTTCAACATATACTGCTTATTTGAGAATTGCAGAGGGATGTGACAATCACTGTACCTACTGTATAATTCCTAAAATTAGGGGAAAGTATAGAAGTAGAACCATTGAAAACATAATAAATGAATGTAATGATTTAGCTAATCAAGGTGTTAAGGAGATAATACTTATTGCACAGGATACTACAAGATATGGAATAGACATATATGGTAAAAAAATGCTTCCTGAACTCATTCAAAAAATATCTAAAATTAATGAAATAGAGTGGATAAGGCTTTTGTATTGCTATCCTGAAGAGTTAACAGATGAAATCATAAATGAAATTTCAATGAATGATAAAGTATGTAAGTATATAGATATACCTATTCAGCACATAAGTGATTCCATACTGAAGCTTATGGGAAGAAGAGGAAGAAAATTAGACATAATAGAAAATATAGATAAGCTTAGAGCTAGAGCAAAAGGTATTGCAATTAGGACTACAATAATAGTTGGCTTTCCTGGAGAGACAGAAGAAAATTTTGAAGAACTAAAGGACTTTGTAAGTACTATGAAATTTGATAACTTAGGTGTATTTAAGTATTCCAGAGAGGAAGGAACTGCAGCTGCAGAAATGAAAAATCAGGTTCCCGAGGAGATTAAGTCTGCAAGGGAAGGAGAACTTATGGTACTTCAAAAGCAGGTAATGACTTCCATAAATAAAAGTAAAATTGGCAGCACTTACAAAGTAATTGTGGAGGGAAAAAAGGGAGAACTGTGGTACGGAAGAAGTTATGAAATGGCTCCAGATATAGACGGAGTTATATATATAAAGTGTAAAAAAACTTTAAAAATAGGTACTATGGTTAACGTAAAAATTACTCATAGCCTTGAATATGATTTAGTAGGAGTTGTATGAAATGAATCTAGCAAACAAACTTACAATGCTTAGAATGATATTGATTCCGTTTTTTTTAATATTTATAACGGTAAAGGGGATGCCCTATGGTAAGCTTATTGCAATAGCTATTTTTATATTAGCATCTATTACAGATAAATTAGATGGGTATATAGCTAGAAGCAGAAATCAAATAACAAATTTTGGAAAATTTATGGATCCCCTAGCAGATAAACTTTTGGTTACTACTGCACTTATATGTCTTGTAGAGTACCATATAATACCATCTTGGGTTGCAGTGATAATAGTAGCTAGAGAATTTGCAGTTACAGGGCTTAGGACAATTGCAGCAGCAGAAGGAATGGTAATAGCTGCAAGTCCTTGGGGAAAAGCTAAAACTGCAACACAAATAATTGCTATAATTCTTGCTCTTTTAAATTTAACTTATAATCATGTATCCTTAAGTTTACTTAGGGGATTTTTGAACCGTCCTCACAAAGTTTTAAATTTAGTTACAGATGTTGCTATGGGTATAGCTATAATAATGACTTTAATTTCAGGTATAGATTATTTTCTGAAAAATAAAGAAGTTATAAGGACAGACAGATAATTATAAGTATAGTTGATTAAAATGTTTTTAAGTGTTCATAATTAAAGCTAAATACAGAATTATGAAAAAAACTGTTGACTGTATAGTGTAGATAGTATATAATTTATACAGAACATGCGTTCGTATTAGAGAGGAAGTGAACTTCTTGGCAAATTTAAGTAATGAGAAATTACAGGCTATAGAATCAGCTATGGGACAGATAGAAAAACAATTTGGAAAAGGTGCCATAATGAAACTAGGAGAACACAGTGTATTAAATGTGGATGCCATTTCAACAGGCTGCCTTGACTTAGATATAGCATTAGGTATAGGTGGTGTTCCAAGAGGAAGGGTAATAGAAATATTTGGTCCTGAATCTTCAGGTAAGACTACGGTGGCACTTCATATAATTGCGGAAGCTCAGAAAAATGGAGGGGCTGCAGCTTTTATAGATGCAGAGCATGCACTAGATCCTTCTTATGCTCAAAATTTAGGAGTAGATATAAATAATCTTATTGTATCCCAACCAGATACTGGAGAACAGGCTATGGAGATAACAGAAGCACTTGTAAGATCTAATGCCATAGATGTTTTGGTAGTGGATTCAGTAGCAGCACTTGTGCCGAAAGCTGAAATAGAGGGAGAAATGGGAGACTCACATGTAGGACTTCAAGCTAGGCTTATGTCTCAAGCCCTTAGAAAACTTACATCTTCTATAAATAAATCAAAGTGTGTAACAGTATTTATAAATCAATTAAGAGAAAAAGTAGGAGTTATGTTCGGCAATCCTGAGGTTACGCCTGGTGGAAGAGCTTTAAAGTTTTATTCTTCAGTTAGAATGGATGTAAGAAGAATAGATTCTATAAAGCAAGGAGATACCATAGTAGGTAATAGAACAAGAGTAAAAGTTATTAAAAACAAAGTAGCTCCACCTTTTAAACAGGCAGAGTTTGACATAATGTACAATCAAGGTATTTCAAGAGAAGGAAATGTGTTGGATGTAGGTGTTAGAGAAGAACTGGTACAGAAAAGTGGTGCGTGGTTTTCTTATAAAGAAACACGGCTTGGACAAGGCAGGGAAAATGCAAAACAATTTTTGAAAGAAAATAATGATATATTAGTTGAGATAGAAAGCAAGATAAGGGAAAAATATAAATTACCTTCTTTAAAAAAGAATTCTCTTGAAGATAAAGATAAAAATAATGTTGATAGTAAAATTGATAAAAAAGATAATTTAAAACATTCTGATAAATAGTTTATAAAGGGGAGTAAATTACTCCCTTTTATAATGAAAAATAAGTACCAAATTTTGTTTGAGAGAATAAAATGCATATAACTTGACAATAATTAAAATATAATATAAAATTAAGACAAATTCTGGTTTATCATGTATTTAGGAATTACCAATTGAATAAATATGGCACCTTTTCTATGCTTGCATATTTAACTGAATTATAGATTTACATAATAAGAGCAAAGGAGGTGTTCATGTGAATTCCATAATAATATATGAGGTTATTGCTGGTATACTAGTAGCAGCTGCCTTGATAGTTCAATTCAATATGATCAAAAAGAAGGCAGTTGTTATAAAATCACAGGCTTTAGAAGAGTCTAATAGATTAAAGGAAGAGGCAAAAAAACAAGCTGAAACCCAAAAAAAAGAGGCTATACTAGAAGCTAAAGAGGAAATTCATAAATTAAGAAATGATTTTGATAAAGAGTCTAGAGATAGAAGAAATGAAAATCAAAGACTTGAAAGAAGGTTAATCCAGAGAGAAGAGTTATTAGATAAGAAAAGTGATGCTCTTGAAAAGAGAGATAGTGGCCTAGATAAAAAGCAGCAGGACATAGATAAATTACAGATAAGTGTAGAGGAATTATATAAGAAACAAAGAGAAAAATTAGAAAAGTTATCAGGACTAAGTTCTGAAGAGGCTAAGAATATTTTACTAGAACAAGTTAATAAGGAAATAAAACATGAATCTGCGATGATGATTAAAGAAATTGAAACAAAGGCTAAAGAAGAAGCTGATAAAAAAGCAAGAGAAATTATAACTTGTGCTATCCAGAGGTGTGCTGCTGATCATGTAGCAGAAACTACAGTACATGTTGTACCTTTACCTAATGACGAAATGAAAGGCAGAATAATAGGTAGAGAGGGTAGAAATATAAGGACTCTTGAAACATTAACTGGTGTGGATCTAATAATAGATGATACACCTGAAGCTGTAATATTGTCGGGCTTTGATCCTATAAGGAGAGAGGTTGCAAGAATAGCACTGGAGAAACTTATAATTGATGGAAGAATACACCCAGCAAGAATCGAAGAAATGGTTCAAAAAGCTGAAAAAGAAGTTGAAAATAATGTTAAAGAAGAAGGAGAACAGGCCACTTTTGAAACTGGCGTGCACGGCCTTCATATGGAATTAGTAAAATTGTTAGGAAGATTGAAGTATAGAACCAGCTATGGTCAAAATGTTTTAAAACATTCTGTGGAAGTTGCCTATTTAGCTGGACTTATGGCATCAGAAATTGGCATAGATCCAACTATAGCTAAAAGAGCAGGATTGCTTCATGATATAGGTAAAGCAGTGGATCATGAAGTTGAAGGTCCTCATGCCGTTATAGGTTCAGAGGTTGCTAAAAAATACAGAGAATCACCAATAATTGTAAATGCTATTGCAGCTCATCATGGAGATGTAGAATTTCAATCCTTAGAAGCTGTACTCGTTCAAGCAGCGGATGCTATTTCTGCTGCAAGGCCTGGTGCTAGAAGAGAAACACTGGAAGCTTATATTAAGCGTCTAGAAAAACTTGAAGAAATAGCAAATACATGTGAAGGTGTAGAAAAGTCATATGCCATTCAAGCGGGAAGAGAACTTAGAATAATGGTTAAACCAGAAAATATTGATGATGCAGGTGCTATTGAAATGGCAAGGAACATAGTAAAGAGAATTGAAGAAGAGCTAGAGTATCCTGGTCAGATTAAAGTAAATGTCATTAGAGAGACTCGTGCAATTGAATATGCAAAATAATAAATAGTATTGTTATAACATAGAAAAATATTCCTTTTAGGTTTTGTAACCTAAAAGGAATTTTTGATTTTTTGTAGAATACTATATATATGTAGTAGTAATAATTAAAGTTAATGTAAAGAGTTATTATAATATATAGGAGGTTTAATTATGGAAGTATTAAAAGTTTCAACAAAATCAAGTCCAAATTCGGTGGCAGGAGCATTAGCAGGAGTTTTAAGGGAAAGAGGAGCAGCAGAGATACAAGCTATAGGAGCAGGAGCGTTAAATCAAGCTGTTAAAGCTGTAGCTATTGCTAGAGGGTTTGTAGCACCTAGTGGAATCGATTTAATATGTATTCCGGCATTTACGGACATTGAAATAGATGGAGAAGAAAGAACTGCAATTAAATTAATAATACAGCCAAGATAACAATAAAAATTAATTTTTATTAAAGGACTTGTGATTTATCTCAAGCCCTTTATTATATTACGATTAAAATGACATATTGACTATAATATAGACTATGTTAAAATGTAAAAAGACGCATAATTCAACTTTAACATATATACAGCTAGGGAGGAAAGTTATGGGAGCAATAATTGAACTAATGAGGCCTAAGCAGTGGAGTAAAAATTTTTTTGTTTTCGCTGCAATTATTTTTTCAGGAAATTTTTTACACACCAGTGTATTAGAGAATAATATATTAACTTTTATTTTATTTTGTATGACATCTTCTACTATTTATGTATTAAATGATATTGTAGATGTTGAAAAGGACAAGTGTCATCCTGATAAGAAGAATAGACCTATTGCAAGTGGCCGTGTATCTAAAAATAAAGCGATCATCTTAGATATACTATTATTTATTTTGGTATTATGTCTTGCATATATATTTCTAGATATAAAAATTTTGCTTATTTTTTCGGTGTATATTATAGTAAATATATTCTATTCTTTTAAACTTAAAAATTTAGTTATAATAGATGTTATGACTATTGCTTTTGGATTTGTATTAAGGGTTGAAAGTGGAAGTATAGCTACAGGGGTTCAGGTTTCACCCTGGTTGTTTTTATGTACGATACTTCTAGCACTGTTTTTAGGTTTAAACAAAAGAAAAAGTGAGATTGTAACTTTAAAGGACAAGAGAAGTTCTTCTAGAAAGATATTAGAAAAATATTCAATTGAGAATATTGATAAAATGTTAACTATAGTAAACCCATCTGTACTTATGGCTTATTGCCTGTATACTTTTAGTTCCACACAAAGTAGAACTATGATGTTTACCATACCCTTTGTGTTGTATGGCATACTTAGATACGAATATCTAATGGATAAGGAGAACATAGGTGGAAAACCAGAGGATGTATTTCAAAAAGACATACCTTTTCTTGTGGATATATTAATATGGATTATAGTTGTTATAGTTATAATATACTTTAAATTATAGAAGGGAAACCAGTTTTAAATGAAATATAATGTTTTTGAATACAATTACTACCAATTAGGAAATGATACCTACAATAATAGCAAAGGGTATTATTATATTATGATGACTTTAGGCATGTTTTTATCCATACTGTGGGTAATTTTTGTGAATGCCAAGCCATTTTCAGATTTTGATTATTATTATAATTTGGCAAAGGAAATATCAAGAGGCCTTCCTTGGGGAGATACATATACTTCTGTGGGCTATTCCATAGTTTTAGGAGGAATATTTAAGTTATTTGGAGCTAGTGTATTAACGGCTAAAATATTTAATTTGTGTATTACTTTTATAAATTACTTGTGTTTTAAGTTTATCTTATCTAAGGTGAACTTAAAGGAAATAGATAGGAAAATAATATTTGGATTATTTGTATTGTTCCCTAATAACATACTTTTTAACAGTATTTTAGGTACAGAACTTATTTTTACAAGTATAATGCTTGCAGTCACTTGTCTTTATTTTAGTGATTTGAAATTCAAGTATTTTTTTATAGGAATACTTACAGGACTTAATACAATAGTGAAGCCTTTTTTTATAGTATTTTTCTTTGCTATCTTTTTAGTAGATGTAATAAAGCATAAAAAGTTGATTTGGGCTTTGAGAAATTCTCTTATTGTTCTTATAATGAGTGTGATTGTTATTTCTCCCTGGATATATAGAAACACAAAATTAATGGGACAACGTACGTTTGTATCTAATAATGGTGGAATAGTGCTTTATATAAATAATAACTCACAAAATCATTTGGGAAGATGGATGCCTGCAGCAGATGTGGAAGATTCTATTGTAAATAAACCCGAATATAAAAAGGCAAATAGAACAGAACAAAATAAGATGTTAAGTGCTGCTGCAAAGAAATGGATAAAAAGCCATCCTGTTGATTTTATAAAATTGGGATTTAAAAGATTGCTTAATACATATTTTTGGAGTGATGATGTAACGTATAGTACTTATGGCAGTGGAGTTAATAAGAGCTATGTTCACACTCTGTTTGTAATTGACAATATTATAAGGGTAATTGTGTTTTTATCCACTATTATATATGTTTTGTTATATTCATTAAGAACACTTTATAGTATCTTTAAAGGTAGAAGTGATGAATTAGATAAGTTTAAGCTTTATTTAATAATGTTATTTTTTATGTTTACTTCTGTTTACTTTGTAACAGAAGGACAAGGGAGGTATTCCTTTCCAGAAATATTTATAGCTGTTTATTGCTGTTATTTTTCTTTAAAATATTTATTGCATTTATTATTGAAAGTTAAGGGGATAAGGGCATGATTGTATTGATATTAATATCGGTTTTTTTGGGAGCCATTGGACAGGTACTTGTAAAGTATGGAGCAGTAAATCTTAATTTAAACTTTACTATAAAATATTTAATTCCAAGTATTTTGAGCATATTAAAGAATTCACCTGTTATGTTAGGAATTATATCCTATGGATTAAGTTTTTTACTATGGATAAAGGTCCTAAGTAAGGTAGAATTAAGTTATGCTTATCCTATGGTTAGTTTAGGATATATAATAACTATGGTGTTTTCTTATTTTATATTTAAGGAAAACATATCTTTTATAAGAATATTAGGAGTAGCTTTTATAATGCTTGGGGTAATACTTGTTTCAAGAAGTTAGAATAAAAAACTCTGACTTATCTTATTATAAATAAAGAATGTTGTAAATTAAATTGTAATGGAGGAATGAAAATGATATTGTCAAAAAAAGCTGAAAAAATTCAACCGTCTATAACTTTAGCTATAACAGCTGAAGCCAAGAGAATGAAATCAGAGGGAATTGATGTAATAGGTTTTGGAGCAGGAGAACCTGATTTTAATACACCAGAAAATATTCAGGAAGCTGCAATAGAGTCTATGAAAAAGGGGTGCACAAAATATACTCCAGCATCTGGTATTTCAGAGCTGAAAGAGGCTATTGTTAAAAAATTTAAAAAAGATAATGGACTAAGCTATAATACAAATCAGATTATAATATCTACAGGGGCAAAACAGTGCCTTTCAAATACGTTTTTAGCTGCATTGAACCCTGGAGATGAAGTTATAATACCTACACCATATTGGGTAAGCTATCCTGAACTAGTTAAACTTGCAGATGGTGTGCCTGTATTTGCAGATACAAAAGAAGAAGACGGATTTAAATATACTTTAGAAACTTTAGAAAAAGCATATACTAAAAATACTAAAATGATTTTATTAAATAGTCCTAATAATCCAACAGGAACTATTTATTCAAAAGAAGAACTTGAAGTAATAGCTAATTTTGCAAAGGAAAAGGATTTGCTCATTTTATCTGATGAAATATATGAAAAATTAATATATGGTACTAATGGACACATAAGTATAGCAAGTTTGTCAGAAGATGCTTACAACAGAACAATAGTTATAAATGGAGTTTCAAAAACCTATGCCATGACAGGATGGAGAATAGGCTATGCTGCAGCAAATAAAGATATAATTAAGGTAATGTCTAATGTACAGAGCCATACTACTGGAAACCCTAATTCTATAGCACAATATGCAGCTGTGGCTGCTTTAAATGGAAAAGATACTCAGATTAAAAGTATGGTAAGTGAGTTTAAAAATAGAAGAGATTGTATGGTAAGTAAAATAGATAAAATGAAAAATGTTTGTTGTTTGAATCCAGGAGGTGCTTTTTATGTAATGTTAAATATATCAAATCTTTTTGGTAAAACTATAGATGGTGTAGTAATAAATAATTCTTTAGAATTTTCACAGAAATTATTGGAGAAAGAAAAAGTAGCAGTAATTCCAGGTCTGGGTTTTGGATTAGATGGATACATAAGATTATCCTATGCTACATCCATGGAAAATATACAAAATGGAATGGATAGGATAGATAAGTTTATATCTCAATTAAAATAGCCGATGGCAGTTTTTGTCATAGAACAAAAAAATTGTATTGAAACGTAAACAAAAAATGGTATAATAAGTAGAGAAAGATTTGTCACATTGTGGTATATAATATTAAAGCATAGAGGTGAATTAAATGATTTCTAAAGAAGTTATAGTTAAAAGTTCTACAGGATTACATGCAAGACCTGCAACTCTATTAGTAAAAAAAGCTTCTTCATTTAAATCAGATTTATCCATAGAATTTGATGGAAAAAAAGCTAACATAAAGAGTTTAATTGGAGTTCTTTCATTAGGAGTAACTAAAGATTCTAAAGTTAAAATTACTGCATCAGGTAATGATGAATCACTAGCAGTAGAAGAGATTATTAAATTAATAAACTCACTAGAAGAGTAAGATAATAAATATAAGACCTATGTAAAAGTATAGGTCTTATATTTATTTATAGCTTTTTTTGGCTTTAAAAAATAGTATAATCATATCTATTCCTGCAGTTCCTATAAGTATATATAGTATTCTTCCAATTAAGTTAACAGGGTCACCAAATAAAATCTCCACTATGTTAAAATCTAATAAACCTATTAGTCCCCAATTTATGGCCCCGATAACTACTAAAATTAAAGAAACTTTATCTATGATACTAAGTTTATACATATTTTGCTTACTGGGTCGGAAGATTTATCCAAACCCAATAAAGTTCACCTCTTTCTTTTTTATTAGTTCTTAATTAAAGTATATTAGCTATATAATAAAATAGAACAGTTTGTACACCTTATTTATTGGATAAAATTTGTTCAATCTATTATTTTAGTGAATATAAACGTGTAATATAGTAAAAATATATGTTATAATATGAATAATAAAAACAATTATATTACATACGTACGGAGGTATTTTTAAAATGAGAGACACATACACAACTCCTTTAAACACAAGATATGCATCTAAAGAGATGAGCTATATATTTTCTGATGAAAAGAAATTTAAAACTTGGAGAAAACTCTGGGTAGCTCTTGCAGAGTGTGAAAAGGAGCTTGGACTTAATATAACTTCTGAGCAAATAGATGAACTGAAAGCTAATATTGAAAATATAAATTATGAAGATGCAAAAAAAAGAGAAAAGGAAGTAAGACATGACGTAATGAGCCATGTATATGCTTATGGACTACAATGCCCTAAAGCTAAGGGAATAATACATTTAGGTGCAACTAGCTGTTATGTAGGGGATAATACCGACCTTATAATTATGAGAGAAGCCCTCCATATAATAAAGAGAAAAGTTATAAATGTAATAAGCTATCTTACTAAGTTTGCTTTAAAATATAAAGATATGCCAACTTTGGGATTTACTCATCTTCAACCTGCACAGCTTACTACAGTAGGAAAAAGGGCGACCTTATGGCTTCAAGACCTTTATTTAGACATTGAAAATATAGAATTTGTCATACAAAATATGAGATTTAGAGGTGTAAAGGGAACTACTGGAACCCAAGCTAGCTTTATGGAGCTTTTTAATGGAGATGAAGAAAAAGTAAAAAGATTAGATACAATGGTGACTAAGAAAATGGGATTTGAAAAGGAGTTTATGGTTACAGGACAGACTTATACTAGAAAACTTGATTCCATAATATTAAATACATTATCAGAAATTGCTCAAAGTGCATATAAGTTTAGCAATGATTTAAGAATATTGCAGAATATGAAAGAGATGGAGGAACCTTTTGAAAAAAATCAAATAGGATCTTCTGCTATGGCATATAAGCGAAATCCTATGAGATGTGAGAGAATAGGCTCTCTTGCAAGATACATAGTAGTAACAGCTTTAAATCCTGCTATAACAGCTTCAACTCAATGGTTTGAAAGAACCCTTGATGATTCAGCAAATAAGAGAATATCTATACCAGAAGCCTTTCTAGCTCTTGATGGAGTGCTAAATTTATATATGAATGTATCGGAAAATATGGTAGTGTATCCTAAGGTAATTGAATCTCATGTGGCTTCTGAACTTCCTTTTATGGCTACAGAAAACATAATAATGGAAGCTGTTAAAAAAGGTGGAGACAGACAGGAACTTCATGAGAGAATTAGGGTTCATTCTATGGAAGCAGCTAAAATGGTAAAAGTTGAGGGAAAGAAGAACGACTTATTGGAAAGAATAATAGGAGATCCTTTCTTTAAGATGAGTGAAGAAGAGATACTTTCACTAGTGGATTCTAAGAAGTTTATAGGTAGGGCACCTGGTCAGGTAGTTGACTTTATTCAGCAGCAAATAAAACCTCTTCTTGATAAAAGTAAGGATATTTTAGGAGAAGAAGCTGAAATAGATGTTTAGAGATTTTCTTTCAAATACCTTAAGCTATAGAATAAATATGTAAAAATAAAAATTAAATTTGCAACTTAAATTAAAGCCTTCATATTCTAATATTATAGGATTACCTTATAGCCTTAGTCATGGAGGTGTTTTTAATTGTCCAAAAGAAATAATGCAGATGATTTAATGCAATTAGCTTTATATATGGTACCAAAGTATATGAAAAGAATACAAAAATATAATAAGATGTTTGCTAATTCTGATAATGAAAAAGAGTACTATGAGCAGGAATATGCTGACAATAAAGAAATATTTGATTTCATACAGAAAAATATTATAGAAAAAAATAAAGATCTATTAAAAAGTGAATCAGAAGATAAGACTAAAAAAATTGCTGAGAAAACTGATACGAAAGACAAAGATGAAAAAGAGAAGAAAGAGGAAAAAGATAAATCAGAGGAAAAGAAGGAGGATAATAAAAAGGAAGCATCAAAAAAACATAGTTCCCATAGAAAAGAAAAAAATTTGAAGAAGTTGAATGGAGAAATAAAAAAAGATGGTACTATAATGTTTAAAAATAAGTGTCTTTTAAACTGTAATTCAGGAGTAATGGGTTTGCTGAATAAATTTGGCAGTGAAAAATTAGACTTGTATGTTAAAAATGATACAAGTGATATTTTTAAACATGTAAATGTAGTGCATTCAGATGGGGAACTTGTTAGATTTAATGATGGAGATTCGGATATTGTAGTACCCATAAAAAATATAGTAGGATTATATTCTACTAAACTCTCATCTATGGAAAAGCTATTAGAGGAAGATAACTATAAAATTAGCTGTCCCCTTGAAAAAACTATGAGAGAGTATTTTAGTTCTTTAAAGGGAAAGGCTATAGAGATTTGTACAAAGGGTGAAGAAAGCTTTAAGCATTTAAAAAATAAAACTGTTACAAATGTAGGTAAAGGATTTGTAATAGTAGATAATAATACAATGGTGACATTTTACAATATACTATTTGTGAAAGAACTAAAGAAAGAACAGGGAACACCAGAACAAAAAACTGATAATAAAAACGTACCTAAAATATAGGTACGTTTTTATTATTGAGCATTTTTAAGTTTCTCAATACCAATTTCTGTTCTCTTTATAGATTCTTCTTTGCCTATAATATCAGCTATTTCAAAAGCTCCACCAGGGGTGGATTTTTTGCCAGAAAGGCCAATTCGTACAGGCCACAGTACTACTCCATTTTTAACGCCCATTTCTGATATTAAGTCCATACAGCATTTTTCTATATTTTCAAAAGTCCAAGGTGATAGTTCTTTAAACTTTGGAAGAATTTTTTCAAGTACTGTAAGTGAGCTTTCCAAATTTGATTTCATTCTTTTGTGCACATATATGTCTTCAGTGTATTCTGGGAGTTCCTCAAAGAAATCTAGGAAGTCAGGTATCTCGCTTAATACTTCAACTCTTGTTTGAAGTAAACTACTTATCTTTAAAAAATCTAAGTCCTTTGAAATTACTTTTTTATAATAAGGAAGGGCAAGAGAGTTGAATTCTTCTAAAGACAGCTTCTTTATATATTCCCCGTTCATCCACTTCAGTTTTACATTATCAAATATAGCAGGTGATTTATTGATATTTCTATAGTCAAATTCTTTTACAAGCTCCTCTAAATTAAAGATTTCCTGTTCACTTCTTGGGTTCCATCCTAAAAGTGCTATATAATTAAGTACAGCTTCTTTCAAATAACCCTTTTCTATCAAGTCCTCAAAAGACGCATCACCGTTTCTTTTGCTCAGTTTATTATGTTCATCTTTCATTATTGGGGGACAGTGAACGTATATTGGAATTTCCCATCCGAAAGCTTCATATAATCTATTGTATTTAGGAGCAGAAGATAGATACTCGCTTCCTCTTACTACATGAGTTATTCCCATAAGATGATCATCTATTACGTTTGCAAAGTTATAAGTAGGATATCCATCTGATTTTATAAGTATCATGTCATCTAATTCAGAATTGTCAACAGATATGTTACCATAAATTTCATCATTAAATGAAGTGACACCTACTTCAGGATTGTTTTGTCTTATAACATAAGGAATTCCTGATGCTAAATTTTTTTCTATTTCTTCCTTTGAGAGGTGTAAGCAGTGTTTATCATATTTATAAGTATCTGAATTATTTCTCAGTGAATCTAGTCTTTCTTTTGTACAGAAGCAGTAGTATGCTTCTCCTTTTTCTATAAGTTCTTTTGCGTATTTTAGGTAAATATCAGTTCTCTGACTCTGTACGTAAGGACCAACAGGGCCTCCTATATCAGGTCCTTCATCATGTTTAAGACCTGTAGCTTTTAGAGTATCGTAAATTACATTTAGGGCCCCTTCTACAAATCTTTCCTGATCTGTATCTTCAATTCGGAGTATGAAATCCCCACCTGCATGTTTTGCAATTAAATATGTATACAGCGCAGTTCTTAAGTTTCCAACGTGCATATATCCTGTTGGACTTGGCGCAAACCTCGTTCTAACTTTAGCCATTTTTTTCACTCCCATTATTTTAAAGTAAAAACCTTTCATCTATTTCAGATGAAAGGTTGTAAGTTTTCTACTACCCTTAAATAATATAATAATAGAGATTTTGTGTCAAGCAGGTTTATTATGAACTTATTTGTAAAATGGAGAAAATGGATATTAAATGTAGATAATATTAATATATGAAAGGAAAATAAGTATATCATAATAAATGGGCAGGAAAATAAATTTGACATATATGCTGTCTATTGATATAAATAATATAGCACATATGTTATTTATACAGCATATATTTTAAAATATAAAGATAAATGTTATGTAATAATAAAGTAAAAGTACATAAATTTTTTATAGGGGGAAAAGATAATGTCCATAAAAGTTGGAATTAATGGTTTTGGAAGAATAGGAAGGTTGGTTTTGAGAATTGCTCAAGAAAGACTGAAGGACAATATTGAGATTGTAGCAATTAACGCAAGAGCAGATAACGAAACTCTGGCACATCTTCTAAAATACGACTCCTGCTACGGAAGATTTAATGGAAATGTAAAGGCAGCAGAAGATTCAATTATTGTAAATGGTTCTAAAATAAAAGTGTTTAGAGAAAATGATCCTGAAGATTTACCTTGGGGTAAATTGGATGTAGATATAGTTATAGAATCCACGGGAAAGTTTAAAGATAGAGAAAGCTTATACAAGCATATAAAAGCTGGAGCAAAAAAAGTTATAATTACAGCTCCTGCAAAGGACGAAGATATAACTATAGTTATGGGAGTAAATCAAGAAAAATTTGATGTTGAGTCTCATAATATTATCTCAAATGCATCCTGTACAACTAATTGTTTGGCACCTTTTGCTAAAGTATTAGATAAGAATTTTGGAATTATAAGAGGTCTTATGACTACAGTTCACTCTTATACAAATGACCAACAATTGCTTGATAAAACTCACAAGGATTTGAGAAGAGCTAGAGCTGCAGGAGAATCTATAATTCCGACTACTACTGGAGCAGCTAAGGCAGTGGCAAAAGTATTGCCTAATTTAGAGGGAAAATTAAGCGGTTTTGCACTTAGAATACCTACACCTACAGTTTCTATTACAGACTTGGTCTGTGAACTTTCAAAATCTGTTACGGTAGAAGAAGTAAATGAAGCTTTTAAAAGAGCTTCTGAGGGATCTATGAAAGGAATACTGGGATATTCTGAAGAACCACTGGTATCTATAGATTATAAGGGAGACGATAGGTCTTCTATAGTAGATGGTCTTTCAACTATGGTATTAAAGGATAATATGATTAAAGTAGTATCCTGGTATGATAATGAATGGGCTTATTCCTGTAGAACTGTAGATTTGGCTAATTATATTGCAGGTGAGATGGAGAAGGCTAGTGAAAAACCTATTGATATGGTTGCAGAAGGAGTTTAAAATATCAATCAAGTTTTCATTCAGATGAAATCCAATAAAAAAATTGTTCCTATGAAACTTCATGGGAACAATTTTTTTATCTTAAATTATCTTGGTCAGTTTTTCGTATAAACTGTTATAAATAGCGATGTCTTCTTTTACGTCTTTTCATTATACGTGCCAGGATAAAAATAAATATCAATGCTAATATAAAAATTGCAGCGTAAAAGGAAATAACATTTTTATCTAAGGTCTGTTTTGGCAGATCCGAATAAATATTATAATCCTTGGAGAACTCACGTTGGTTTACAGTAAGTGTTCCCAGGGGAACTTCACCTTTTAGAGCTTCCACAGAAGTATTTTTAATGCTTATAATTTCTTTCAAGTCTTTTTTATTCAAATCATTATCATAATATGTTACATCATCTTTAATCTTAATAGGTACTTCTAAGCTTTTTTTAATACCTATAAAAGAAATAGGATTGTAGCTAACTTCTTTTCTTCCTATTATAGAATCCTTTTTATTCAAAACAACAGGTTGTTTTGAATAACTCCAATTTATTATTTTTTCCATATCATTAAATACATAACTGTCAGCAGGATCGTAAACTGAGCCCATTACAACTCCTACCATTTCCCTACCATTCCTGTTATAAATTGCAACTAGACATCTTCCAGCTGGATCAGTATATCCAGTTTTACCTGCAATGCAGCCATCTTTGCCTAAAAGCTTATTTGTGTTTTTGATTGGAAAAGCAAGTCCTTTTGTAGTTTTTATAGTATTTGCAGGTCTTTCCATAGCCTTTTGTATACGTGGAATTTTAAAGGCTTGTCTCGCTATAACACTCATATCGTAGGGTGTAGTATAGTGATTTGGATTATGGAGACCATTTGGTGTTACAAAGTGAGTATTCTTTAAATTTAGGTTTTTTACTTCTTCATTCATTTTGTCAGAAAATGTAGGTGCATCCTTAGATACATTTTCTGCTACGACGTATGCTAAGTCATTGGCAGAATACATTAAAAGCCCATCCATTACATCTTCAGCAGACATAGTATCACCTACCTCTATTGCATGTAGATCTCTATTTAAAGAGGATGGTGGCTGAGATTTAGCATCAGCTGTGTATGTTAGCATATCCCCTGGTTTTTTATTTTTTTCAAGAAGAATAGCTGTTAAAAGTTTTGTAGTGCTAGCAGGGTACATTTTAATATCTGCATTTTTTTCATATATTATTTCATTTGTCTGCATGTCCACTGTTATTGCTGCTTTACCATATATTTCAGGTAGAGCAGTTGAATTATCAGCAAGTACATTAAAAGATAAACAAAATATGAAAATAAATGTAAGTAATAAACTAGTATTTTTACATTTCAAAGTACATCACTCCACTTATTTAATATTTATGTATATGTTTTGTTAAGGCATTTGAAAGAAAATAACAAGTCAAAGATGCGACGGATATTTTTTATCAGACAAGGAGGCAGGTTCCGCAGATAGTGAATCCTATCTAAGGGTTCTACCGACACAGTATGATAAAAAATATCCTAGCATACTGACTAGTTATTTCTTTGAAAATACCCAAAAACATTATATAATTAATCATGACATTTTAAAGTATAACATTATAAAATTCATTTTACAATTGAGGATTATTTGATTTTAGGAGGTAAACAATGATAGATAAAATAAATGATATATTTAAATCTAGAAAAGCAAATATGATTGGACATTATAATAAAAATTCAGTGATGATTCCCTTATGCAGTATGGACGGAGAATTAAATTTGTTATTCGAAGTAAGGTCTTTAAATTTAAAACATCAGCCTGGGGACGTATGTTTCCCTGGAGGAAAAATGGAAAAGGGGGAAATTCCAAAAGATACAGCTATTAGAGAAACTATGGAAGAACTAAATTTAAATAGGGAGGATATAGAATTTATAGGGGATATGGATTACATTGTCACTCCCTATAATTTTATAATGTATCCTTTTGTATGCAAGTTAAATAGGGAAGATATAAGTCCAAGTAGGGAGGAAGTAGATCATGTATTTACGGTACCTCTAAATTTTTTTATAGATAAAGAACCTGTATTACATGAAATTGAGATAGTTCCACATCCAAAAGAGGATTTTCCCTATAATCTGATAATAGGTGGAGAAAACTACAAATTTAGGAGGGGGAAAATGCCATCATATTTTTATACATATAAAGATTATACTATATGGGGGTTTACGGCACTAATAATAAAGAAATTTACGGATATAATTAAAAATGAAATATAACTTATTAACAGTATTCCTAATGTTTTTAGCATTTAGAAAGCATTGTCTAGAGGCTTCAGACATAGAACAGAGGAACAGGTAATAAGCTTATTACCTGTTCCTCTACAAATTGCATTGATATTATTCTACATAAGTTGAAGAATATTTACTGAGAAGTTCATGTTTTAAATCCCAGAGTTTTTCAGATAAATCTACATAGTAGTGATGAGGATTTTCAAATCTCAGCACTTCAGGCCATAATTTGGACAATTCTTCTTTTGCTCTATCTTTTATGTCTAGCACATCAGGGCAGGTGTATACAAGTTTTCCCTTATCAAATATTTTTACTCTTAAATCTTTTATATAATAATCTCTTATTTTTTTCCTTTTCCACGTAAAAACTGGATCAAATATTTCTATAGTCTCATCCTTATTTATTTCTTCATCTTCTAAAGTTATTAAATCTGCAATTGCTTTATTTTCCTTTTTACTATAAATTCTATATACTTTTTTAAATCCAGGGTTAGTTATTTTCTCTTCATTTTCACTTATTTTTATTTTAGGTATAATTCTACCTTCCCTATCTTCTATGGCAGATAGCTTATATACTCCGCCAAATACTGGTTCTGATCTTGCAGTTATGAGTCTCTCTCCTACACCAAAAGAATCAATGCAGGCACCTTCTCTAAGTACATCAGTTATGATAAATTCATCTAATGAGTTTGAAATAACTATGTTAACATCTTCAAGATCGGCTCTATCAAGTATTTTTCTGCATTCTTTTGTTAAGTAAGTTATGTCTCCACTATCAATTCTTACTCCTTTAGGTTTATGACCGTTTGGAATTAAAATTTCTTTGAAAACCTTTATAGCATTGGGGAGACCGGATCTCAGTACATTGTATGTATCAATAAGTAACACACAATTATCAGGATATACTTCAGCCCAGGCCTTAAAAGATTCATATTCTGATGGAAAAAGTTGTATCCAACTGTGGGCCATTGTGCCAACTGCAGGCATACCAAACATTTGCTCAGATATAGTGCAAGCAGTGGAACTACATCCGCCTATAACTGCAGCTCTGGCACCATATATAGCTGCATCAGGAGCTTGAGCACGCCTAGAACCAAATTCCATTACAGGTCTAGTGCCTGCTGCTCTACAAATTCTACTTGCTTTTGTTGCAATTAGAGTTTGGTGATTTATAGTTAGAAGTATCATGGTTTCAACAAACTGAGCTTGAATAGCGGGACCTCTTACAGTTATTAGCGGTTCATTTGGAAATATAGGAGTTCCTTCGGGTACGGCCCATACATCACAGCAAAATCTAAAATCTTTTAGGTAATTTAAGAAGTCTTCTGAAAATTGTTCCTTACTCCTGAGATACTCTATGTCTTCATCTGTAAAACTTAAATTTGACAGGTATTCTATAACTTGTTGAACACCTGCCATTATGCAATAACCACCTTCATCTGGAATCTTTCTGAAAAACATATCAAAATAGGCTATTCTATTACCCATATTGGTTTTCAAATACCCGTTACCCATAGTAAATTCATAGAAATCTACTAGCATTGTGAGGTTTCTTTCGTTTCTCACATTAAAGTTCTTTGTGCTTTCCATAATGAAAATCTCCTCTTATCTACGTTTTGATTATGATAAAAAAATATACATATGTATACATTGTAATACTTAAATTAACATATTACAAGGTTGTACATTTATGGAATTCTGAACTTTATTGAAGAATGTAAGTCATGGTTTGATCTCTAAATTTTTTATCATACCTTCATCTTTTAAAATGTTTTTTTAGATTATAAGTTGTAGTAAAAGGGTCATCTGAAGTCATTACAAGAGACATTACAGCTGCACCACGAACTTTGGTTCCTAGTACTATATCTATATTGGTCTCAGTTATTCCACCTATTGCAATAACTGGAATTGAAACGTTATTTAGGATTTCTTTTAAAAATGAAATACCCCTGCCTTTTAGTCCTTTTTTACAGTCTGTTTCAAAAATGTGTCCTGTAAGGAGATAATCTGCGCCTTTTTTTTGTGCATTTATAGCTTCCAAAGTATTGTGTACAGATACACCTACAGTGCATTTTAATTTTAAATTGCTATTCATATAATTTTGATAACTTGTGTGAAATCCTTTGGCATTTACTTTTAAGGCTGTTTCTATACTGCTGTTTATTATTAAGGGTATATTACTAGAATCTGTAATTTTTTTTATTTCTTCAGCAATTGGAACTAGTTGCCTATAAGTAAGATCTTTTTCACGTAAGATTATGGCATCTGCACCACCTAATATGGAAGCTTTTAGTATATCAATCATATTCTTATTTTTTACAAGCCTTCTGTTTGTTACTATATATAATTTTTTGTTCATATTATTATGGACTCCCAATCTTTTATTTTATGGATAAATTTATACTTAATTAATAAAAATAAAAAGGAGTGTTTATGTTGTAAACACTGCTTGAAATATATCTTTATTAATTTGTCTCCCTACGGTAGTGTTAACTACATCAAGTTCAAATGGCCAGGTTTCATCTTCCCAATCAAAATGGTCCACCCGCAACAATTTATTAATTTATAGGTATATAATACTACTTAGTTTTATATATGTAAATGATTTGGAATGTCATTTGTAATAAAATGGTACAAACTATAGAAAATTATTCTAATATTTTGTATAATTAAAATATAAATTTGTGATTATTTGTATGCTTAGGTAACTTTATGGTTGATTTACGAAATTGATGGAAAAGTTATTGATGGTAGATCGAATAAAAAGTACTAAATATTATATAGATAAACTTTATGAGGGGAGTTTTAAAGAATTATGGGTAAAAAAAATATATTAATAATTGATGATTCCTTAAGTGTGAGACAATTTATAAGAAAGATTTTAGAGGAAGCAAATTATAAAGTATATGAAGCAGGTGATGGTGAAGAAGGAATCAAAGTATTTAAAGAAAGTGGTAATATTGATTTAGTAATTACAGATATATATATGCCTAAAAAAAGCGGAATAGAAGTTCTTATAGAATTAAAAAGAGAGTATAAAGATTTAAAGATAATTATTCTTTCCGATGGAGGGGAAAAAGACTTTTCAGATGAAAATGGAATATGTGAGGATCTTGGAGCCACTTATTTTTTTAAAAAAGATTGGGTAAAGGATGGGCTTATAGAATTAGTAAATAGGATATTTATCAAGTGATTTTTATGAAGCAACTTTTTTAGTTAATAGTTAAGAGTGAAGAATTAATTCTTAATTTGTGAAAGTTGAGTAATTAATTTAAGATTAAGCTGCTATATAAGATATAGCAGCTTAATTTTGCCTATTAGTTAATTTTAAATTTATTTATTTCAGCTGCTAATTGTTCTGCTAATATCTGAAGATTACTTGAATGTTTTGTAAGTTCTTCCATAGTGGCTGATATCTCTTCTGTTGAAGCTGTAGTTTCTTGTGAAGCTGCAGCTGTTTCCTGTGATATAGATGAAATATTATCAATTTCAGATATTGTAGATTGTTTTTTCTCATTTATATCTGAAATTGATGTTTTTACTTCATCAACTTTAGCAATCATTGATTCAATTGATTTTAGAATTACTTTAAATATTTTATGAGTTTGATCTACGGCTAAATATTGCTCATCTACTGCATTTTCAGCGGATTTAATAGCGCTTACTGCTGTCTCTGATTTATTTTGTATACTTTCTATAATTTTCTTTATCTCATTGGTTGAATTTTGAGATTCTTCAGCAAGTATCCGTATCTCTTCTGCTACTACAGCAAATCCTTTGCCAGCTTCACCTGCCCGTGCAGATTCTATACTTGCATTTAATGCTAAAAGATTAGTTTGTTCTGTTATTTCAGATATTGTTTCAGATATACTATTTATCTGTTTAGCACTTTCGTTCATGTCACGAACTATGTCATTGACGGATGTAGTAACCGTTTTAGCTTTATTTGATTTTTCAGTTAAAGTATCCACTACAGAGAGTCCTTTTGTACCTAATCTTTTGGTGGCGTTTGAGATTTTATCCATTTCATCAGAACTAATACTAACTTCCTTCAATCTATTTGATAAATCCTCCATTTCAGAAGCTCCATTTTGAGCACCTTTAGCTTGTTCAGTTGCATCTAAGGAAACTTCTTCAACAGCTTTTGCTACTTCGCCTACAGAAGCTGTTACTTCTTCAGACATACTTGCAAGACTTGTTGACGTTTCTAGGACTGTTTCAGATGATTTTAGAATATTATTCATGAGCTTGGATATATTTCTCATCATTAAGTTAAATGATGCAGCCAAATCTTTAAATTCATCTTTTGTGGAAGCAGTTATAGATACTGTTAAATCTCCATTTGAAGCCTTGGCAAATACCTCTTTTAGCTTTTTAATATTATTAGATAATCCTTTGCTTAAAAACAATGAAAGAAATATTGCGATTAGTGCCATTATTATTATTATTGAGAAAGTTGTGACTAATATAGAGCTTGTATCCTTGGTGAGTTCGCTTTTATCTAAAGCAGCCACTAGCTTCCAACCTGTTAATTTATTTGTCTGGTATACACCAAATTTACTAGTACCATTATAGGTATAATTAACAAATCCACTGTTTCCCGATTTTGCTTTATCCCAAAAAGACAGCTTAGAGATTAGATTTGTATTGATAAGTTCTTTTTGGGGATGGGCTAAGGTAGTACCTGATGAATCAGAGACAAATACATATCCTGTAGTACCTACCTTCTTTGTAGATATTCTTTCTGTAAGTGTAGTTAGAGAACAATCCAATCCAATAACGCCAACTACTTGTCCATTTTTTTCTACTGTTTGTACAACTCCAACAAGAGTTTTACCAGTTACAATGTCTTTGTAAGGAGGAGTTATTACAACTTTACCTTTATTAGCTAAAGCTTGTTTATACCAAGGCCTTGTAGTTGGATCATATCCTTCAGGCATTGTTGAAATAGGATATATAGTAAACTTTTTGGAGGCAGTTCCGTAATATACATCAAATATGTCATTATCACTTTCTTTTATACTTTTTAGCATATCTGATATCATTGGAGTATTATTGTCTGTATCAATATTTATAATACCGGGATTATTTGCAGTAAGATTTATTATGTCTGAAAATCCATTAAAGTAATTAGTTAATCCACTGTCTATCTCTGAGAGAGTTTGAGTACTTGTAAGTGTTAACTTATTGGTGAGAATTGACTTTGATTGCATATAGGAACCAAGGCCTCCTATGGTTAGTGGAATTACACAAATTGCTATTAAGCTAGTAATTAATTTAGTTCTAATACTGTTTAGTTTGAAATCCTTAAAAGTCATGTTAATCCCCCTTTGTTATTTTATACCGATCACTTAAAAATTTAGTGCTAACTTTAATTAATATGTAATATAATAAAATAATAAAGTACATATTAACAAAAATCAACATAATTCAATAAATTTTTTAAATAAAAATAATTTAGAAAATATACCAAAATGATACAACTTTAAAATGGATAATATATAAAATACTATTGATAATTATTGAGAAAGCGAATAATATATATACTATAGATTACAATCGTAATTATGATTTTAGGAGGAGTTATCATGGCAAATATACCCAAAATATCTGAATCAGAGTGGGAAGTAATGAAAGTCATATGGAATAAAAATCCATGTTCGGCAAATGAAATAATAAAGCAATTGGAAGATAGTACAAGTTGGAAACCTAAGACAGTTAAATCACTTATAAGCAGACTTTTAAAGAAAAATGTAATTGGATTTAATGAGGAGGGCAGAACTTATTATTATTATCCTTTATTTGATGAAAAAGAATGTGCAAGACAGGAGAGCAGTTCTTTTATTAAAAGAGTATACAACGGTGCTGCTAAGAATATGTTATTGAATTTTATAGAAGACAATAAATTGACAGAAGAGGATTTAGACGATTTAAAAAAAATATTAAATGATAGGGATTAGGATCTTATGTTTAAGTTTATTATTTTATATAAATGGGTATTATATTTATCACTTCTAGCTAGTTTTTTAATAATATTTTTTCTAGCTGCTAAAAAAGTTTTAAAACAGAGATTGAGAATAGAAGTTCAATATATTATTGGAATTCTGATTTTGGTAAGACTTATTGTACCGGCTTTACCTAAGAGTTCACTTAGCATATTTAACATAATGCCGTTTTACTTTAATAGACCTCCTGTTACCTCGGCAATAGATAAATTTGACTATGATCAGTATCTTACTGAGAGTGTAAGTGAGAAAAGTGTAGGTAGTGCTAAAGGTGAGACTGATTATGCTTACTTAAATCCAAGTATTATTAGGGATACATTTAACATACCCGAATCATATATGCAAGTCACATTTGAAATATGGTATGTAGGTTTTATTTTAGGCATGATTTATATGCTTATGTCATATGTGACATGTTTGAAAAAAGTAAGTAAGTATGAATCAATAAGGGATAAAAGAATTATTGATATTTTGAAAAAGTGCAAAAACAATATGAATATAAAGAAGAATATAAATGTTGTACAAGGAATAGATATAAAAAGCCCAGCAATTTTTGGTATGATCGCACCTAAGATATTGATGCCCTTAACTGTGATTAAATGTATGAATGACAATGATATTAAAAATATATTTTTACACGAACTTTCGCACTATAAGAAAAAAGATATTTTTGTAAATTATGTTATCGGAATAACTAGAGTAATTTATTGGTTTAATCCTATTATATGGTATTTCACAAATGAAATGAAAAAGGATATGGAATTGTCCTGTGATTCTATAGCTCTTAATTATATAGAATCTGAGAAGACCAAGGAATATGGATATACTATGATAGACCTTATAAAATACTCAAAGTTTGTTAAAAAATCTAGAGTAAGTATGGCAGTTGGCATATCTGTAGATGCTAAATATATGGCCAAAAGAATTAGCATGATAAAGAAATTTGAAAGAATTTCCCCTAAGGCTATTGTAAGCTCCATAATTGTATTCTGCTTTTGTATATTAATTATGCTTACTGAAGCAAAAATAAACAATGTGTTTTCACAAGATGCGTTAAATAAACAGATAACATCCAAATATGTAGTAGATGAACTTGGAATAAATAGAATAGAGGATAATACAAGTTATCCTTATGAATGTGATCTTGAGGTTTTGGGAAACTGGAAATCTGTAGATATTGTTGATAATATATCTGATTTCAAAAAAGATAAGAGACAGTGGAAAGATAACATGTATATAAAAGAAATTAAATTTTTTAATGGAGGTGCTACAGATAAAAGCTGGTTAACGTGGACAAAAGGAATTGTAATTGATAAAAGTGATAAACTTTCTAGTGAATATGTAATAAAAAATATAGATGGAGAAATTTATATGTTTTTTAGGTGGAAAAATGGCGACTATGCATTTGGATGCAGAAAACCAGTTTACTACGTTTTGAAAAAGGTTTAAATGCATTATAGTTTCTAAGCAAAGAATAAATTTATACTCCGGATATTTTTACAACCCTCAGCTCGGTTAAATATTTTACTAAGACTTATATGCAAAATATTTAAATGAGCTTCATTATTGTAAAAATATGCCTGCATATAAATTTATTCTTAAGTTAGAATGGCTATATAGAGTTTGTAGCTTGAAATTTAAATTTATACATGAAATTTGTCATTATATGATATTGTATAAGTTTAAATTTCAATTAGAAACTCTGTAAAAATTAATTATGGATAAAAGGAGAATTAAAGATGAAGAAAAAAATTTTAATCATTACGATTACAATTGTAATTTTACTTGCAATTGGAGGGGGCATTTTTGTAAAAAATGCTATGGAAGAAGGTGACCCTAAGAATTGGGGAATAAATCCTTCAAAAATTTCAGATATAGTAACAAACAGGGTTTTGCAAAAATGTAACTCAGATCTTGAGAGAATATATGGATTTCAAGATAAAGATATGTCTAAAAAGGATTTGTCACAGGTCTCTTTAGATGTTATTTCAAATATAAGCTTTGATAAGTCTACAAAGTGGCCTGAAAAAAGTAAACTTCCACAGGGATATGATCCAAATAAGTGGTTCGATGCTGGTAAGAATCCAGGACTCAATTTAAGCAAAATTCATGAAAAGGGAGTTACAGGTAAAGGAATCAGTGTAGCGGTTATAGATAAGCCAATAAGATCTACTCATAACGAATTTAAGGGTAAGATGAATTATTATAAAGTTGGTGATCATCAAACAAGTGCTCATTTTCATGGACTAGCTTGTGCTTCTATTTTAGCAGGTAAAACTTGTGGAGTAGCAAGTGGATCAAAATTGTATTACTTTGCAACTCCAGATTCAAAAGACAGACAGGAATATTATATGGAGGCTATAGATAAGATTATTGATGTCAATAAATCACTTTCTAAAAATGAAAAAATACGAATTGTATCTATATCTGATGGTGTAAGTAAACGGGGCAAATACTTTGATAAATGGCAGCAAACTATAAAGAGGGCAAATTTTAGTGGTCTTACGGTAGTGTATTCTAACTTACTTTATGATAGAAAATTTACATGGGGCGGATGTAATCCTTCAAAGGATAGAAATAATCCCCTAAATTATGAACTTAGTAAATACTTAAATGGAAGAAATATAGATAAATCCAATATAATTGTCCCAGGAGATTTTAGAACTACTGCTGGCAATAGTTCTGATAGTACTTATGTTTACTGGGGTGAAGGAGGATTTAGCTGGGCTATTCCTTATGTTACAGGACTTGCAGCTTTGGCATGGCAGGTAAATCCAAATTTAACGTTTGATCAAATATTAGATAAGCTTATAGAAACAAAGGCTACTACAGCAGAAGGTAGATATATAATTAATCCAGAAAAATTTATAAATTCAATATCTTAAATAAAATATATTAAAAGATGATTTCTATATTTATAGAAATCATCTTTTTGAGTTATGATAGTTCTTAAATTAACCCTAAATTTAATAAAAATTGATGTCAGAAAAGCGCACAGTAATGATCCTAAGATTATAGCAGAAGTTTCAGAAGATCTTGGCGAGCTAATGGTTGGAATGAATTAATCAATAGATTTGAAGAAAGAGGCTGGTAAGATGAAAATAGGTGTACTTGCATTTCAAGGAGGAGTAGTAGAACATATAAAACATTTAGAATCCTTGAATTGTGAAGATGTTGAAGTAAAAAAGTGTGAAGAACTAGATGATATTAGTGGTATCATACTTCCAGGAGGTGAAAGTACAACTATTGGTAAGTCACTCAAAAAATGGGGGCGTTCCAAAAACTGAAAGAAAAAATAATAAATGGTCTTCCAGTATGGGGAACTTGTGCAAGAATGATACTTCTTGATAAGAATATAGAATATGTGTAACCAATATGCTAATTAGACTTTTATGTGATGCTATAATTAAAAAAGAGGACTTGCATACAGCTACAGCAAGTCCTTTGAAAGTTACCTTTTTATCTATTTAAGTGAGCTATTTATAGTCTTTTTTATGTTTAGAGCCAATGGATAGGCTTAGAAAAATTAGAATAACTAATGTTCCTGCAATGATTATGGTATTGGTGTTATTAGCAATCTTATTGCGACTTACCAAGAATGCTAAGTAACCAAGTGCAATTTGAAACAACCAGGACAGAATCGGCTGACCTCCCCAAACTTTCATTAAAACTTTCAATACTTTTCCCTCCTATATTGTATTATGATATTTGTATAAACTGGATTTGAGAGAATTATAAAAAACTTTTTAAAAGAAGATAATGATTTTATGAATATTGTCTGATATATATAGTTAATACTCTTTATTAAGCCAAACTGCCATTTGTCCATCATCACGGTTTCCCCATGCATAGTATGGAATTAAACTCAATTTGGATTCATGCCAATCATATGGTTTATTTGATACTGTTGTATAGAGTAAATCATCTTTACTATCCTCATTTAGAACCTCAGCATCAACTTCAATAGTTCCTATTCCATTTAATAAATGATCATTATAATGATAACGTGCGTGTGCTTGTTCTTTTATACGATATAACCACAATGAAGCAGAATTATCCATTTCTTCAGCACAATACACTATTGGGCCACGCTGAACTGCAACCTTGCCTAAGTCGTTCTTAACTCGGTTATTTGCTCGTATGAACTGGATGCACATGTCAAGGCTTAAGTCAATTTGCATTTGTGATGATTCTACAAAAATGTATACAAAGCCGCTTTTCACAGGCAAGTTAACATTCTTCTTATTAACTTGAAGTTTGTAGTTACATTGTGACCAGCTAGGAATACGAATACCAAACTTAAATTTATTTTCACCAGGGTTTTTAATTTTATAGCTAATATTTCCATCCCATGGGAAGTTGTTACTCTGTATAATAGAAATATTGTTATCAAAGTTAGCTTCATTAGATATAAACTGGTGCGAAAGAATAGTGGAACCATGAACAGTATAAATGTATTGATCAACGGAAGCTATTAAACGGGCAACATTACTTGGACAGCAAGCACAGCCGAACCAATCGGCACGTCGAGTTAAAATGTGTGATTTCCCTGGATTGCCTTTACTTGCTGTTGGATCTGCTTCCAATGGATTGACATAGAAAAAATGTTTGCCATCCAACGATATACCACTAAGTGATCCATTAAAGAGTTCCTTTTCCAAAATATCTCCATATTCACCTTCGGGCTCAATTTGAAGCATCTGTTTAGCAAAGAAAGTCATACCTACAGATGCACATGTTTCACCATACATAGTGTCATTTGGTAAGTCATAATCATATGTAAATGATTCTCCGGTAGTAGTAGATCCTATATTACCAGTGACATACATACGCTTTTTAACAATGTTATTCCAAAATCGTTTGCATACAGTTAATAAATCTTGATCGCCTGTTAATCGAGCAACATATGCAATACCGGTACATAGATATACGACACGAACTGCATGACCTTCAGCTGTTTCCTGATCTACAATTGGTTCTGCAGCTTGATAATAGCTCAACGGGAAATTTCTCATGCCTTCGATCAAGTCGTGATCAAATCCATCTTGTTCAATCTGATGATCAAAAAACTTAGGATCTTGTCCTCGCTGCTTCAAGAAATAGTATGCTAAATTCAGGTATTTTTTTTCATGTGTTAATTCGTATAAACGTGATAAAGCCAGTTCAATTTCAGGGTGACCATCATATCCAGGAATTTTTTCTTTTTCTAAGCCAAAATTGTTATCAATGCAATCTGCCATCTTACGAGCAATATTTAGAGCTTTCTCATTACCAGTAACTTGGTAGTAAGCTACTGCAGCCTCGATATAATGTCCCATTGTATATAATTCGTGTGACTGCTTTAATCTTTTGAATTTTCGCTCTGGAGCTTCAATTTGGAAATACGTAGACAGATAACCATCGTATTCCTGTGCTTCGGCAATTAAATCAATTAATTTATCAGTTATTTGTTTCAAATCGTCGTTTGGATGATAGCGAAGGGAGTATGCCACAGCTTCGAGCCATTTGTACACGTCGGTATCTTGGAAAGGAAAGCCGCTATGATGCCCCTTTATCTTACCAGCAACAATTTTTAAATTAGCAATAGCATGGCTGTTTTTAGTTGTTCCATTTTTTTGAGGGTCATCAGCAATATGAATATTTGCTTCATCATTCATTACCGACCATTGATAAGGCAAAACTTCTTTGACAATTAGTTCTCGATAACGATTCCAAAACTCAGAGGTGATTTTAACATTATTTAATTCTAAATTAGTACAAGTTTGCATTTTTTCTACACTCCTTTTTGAATCACTCATTTACTGAGAACTTTTGGCTAGTGCGCCTTTTAGTTAAGTCTGCTTGAACAATAGGTTCATGTTCTTCATATTTTTTATACATAAGTAAAGGTATTATGTTGATAATGAAAATAATAATTGGCAACCATATAAATGAGAATTTAATTGCTGCTAACGAACCAGCTGTTTGAGCATGATCTGGAACATAATTAAACATTTTCATAATAATTGATGGAATAAACGATCCAAAGCCAGAACCCATTTTAATACAAAAGGAGCTTCCAATTGCGGTCAAAAATCCACTAGCTCGGATACCATTTTTCCATTCACCATAATCAACCGTATCACCTACCATTGCAAAGAACATTGTGCATGCTATTCCGCTGCCAATACATGCTATACACCAGCCAACTAGCATTGCATCAACATTTTTTCCTACTAATGCCATTAGAAGCTGACCTATACAAGCTAAGATTAATCCTAATACCGTAGTTCCCCACTTTTTAAACAATTTAACAATTAGTGGTACAGAAGCCATACCAATAACTTGAATAATCGTAAATCCATTAAAGACTGAAATTAGAGATTGATTATTCATATTGTATTGGAAATAGTAGGCTAGTGTAGAATTTCGAGACATAAAGCCTGTCCAATAAATTACATTGGCAATGACGATTAGTACCCAAGGCCAGTTACATTTAGCAGCCTTAAAGCTTTGCTTAAGTGGAACTACTTTTTCGTGCTCAATATTTTTTTCACGCATGTCAGCAAAAGCAATTAATAGTAGGATAATTGCGACAATTGCATATATCAAAACAGCTAGAGACCAACCTCTTTGCTTATTACTTCCTCCTAAATAGTTTGCTAAAGGCAAAATAAAGGTAATTGCAAAAAAGTTTCCGATGTTTCCACCAACCATCCTGAAGGAATTTGCTATAGTTCGATCTTCTGAATTAGATGTTAAATTTGGCAAGACTGAAGTTATAGGAGTAGACATTCCCGTATAAGAGATACCTGCCAAGATATACATAACACCTGCATAAACTACTTTAGCTGTTCCTGAAAGATTAGGTGTAGTAAATAGGAGCCATACAAAAATAGCAAATGGAAAGCTCATCCACAAGAACCAAGGACGACTTTGTCCGTATTTACTATGTGTGTGGTCAATGATAATTCCCCAAATGGGAGCATCTAAAGCATCAAAGAATCTAGCAATAAGTAATAATATACCTGCTACACCAACTGATAAGCCAAATACTTCAGTAAAGAAATAAAGTAGATAACTACTGATAATGCAGTACAACAGGTTACCGGACATATCTGTAAATGAGTATGTAATTTTACGGTGCAGTGGTAATTTATCATCCTGAGCCACTGTACCTTGATTGTTTTGAATAGTAGTCATTTTTTTAATATCCTCCCTTAAAAGTAATTTGTTACAATTTGAATTGTAACCCTTTCCAAATTTATTCTCAATGACTATAATAGTAATTATGGTGGACATTTCCGACTTTACAAAAAGAAAGGGTGTATGATTTATGTTTTACTATTCATTTTCTTTATTAGATCCGGTTTTATATTATAAAGGTGGAGAATTTTCAGCAGATATTCCTTGGCAGCATAATCCGATGTATCACAGAGGTGATTATGAAATTATAGTTTGTATGAAAGGAACATTTTATATTCAAGTAAAGTCTACTCGATATGTCATTAGACAGCATGATGTTCTTCTAGTTCCCCCATTTTTCAAGATGTTTGGATATCGTATATCGACTTCACCTGTTGACTTCTACTGGCTGCATTTCTTTATCAAGAAAAAGCCTACTTTAATTGATAAAACTGGATTAGCTAGTAAGGTCTTTGGTATGTCTTCAGATTACTCAAGAAATTCAAATTTAGATGATCCGGTAATTATTCCCTCACAATTTCATCTTCAAGATATGGGAAAGTTTATTATTCTAGTTTACCAAATATTAGATGTTTCTAGTAGAAATCGATATGGTCAACAAGAAAGTGATTATTTGATGACTGCATTTCTAATTGAATTAAGTAATCATTTTCTTAATCAATGTTTAGAACAAAAAGGGTATATAAATAAAATTGCTCGATTAAAAGAATGGATTCGTGCAAATATGTCTTCTGATTTAAATGTAAAACAAATAGCTGATGCAACACAACTTAACGCTGATTATTTAACTCGATTATTTAAACGTTATACAGGAATGACAACGTTACAGTACCTCACTCGATTAAAAATAGAAGTTGCTCAATTGCTTTTATTGCGTACTAATTTAACGGTTAAACAGATTTCAATTTATGCTTATTTTACAGATGAAAAGCTTTTTATGAGACGTTTTAAGGCACAAACTGGACTTACTCCAACTGAGTATAGGAATGCTTATACCCACACACATCTAAACAATCCTCATATTGATCCCAAAATACCTGTGCCTAAACGAATAGAAGATAAAATTGATAATATAATTGATAATGTAAATGAAAGATTTACGGATACTAGTAAGTAAAATTAGAAGAATATTTAGGAACTATATTGTTTTTAATAAAAAGTATTGAAAATAATTTGAGAAAGAAATAATATAATATTATAGATTACAATTGTAATTATATTTTCAGGAGGAGTTACCATGACAAATATACCAAAAATATCTGAATCAGAGTGGCAAATAATGAAAGTTATATGGAGTAAAAATCCTTGTTCTGCAAATGAAATAATAAAGCAGTTGGAAGATAGTACAAGTTGGAAGCCTAAGACAGTTAAGTCACTTATAAGCAGACTTTTAAAGAAAAATGTAATTGGATTTAATGAAGAGGTTAGAACTTATTATTATTATCCTTTAGTTGATGAAAAGGAGATTTAGAAAATGAAGAAAAAAATTTTAATCATTGCGATTACAATTGTAATTCTAATTACAATTGGTGGAGGTATTTTTGTCAAGAATGGTATAGAAGGAGGTGATCCTAAAAATTGGGGAATCAATCCTTTGAAACTTCCGGATGTAGTTACAAATAAAGTTTTGCAAAAATGTAATTCAGATAAGTATGGATTTCAAGGAAAAGATATATCTAAAAAGGACTTCTCACAGGTTTCCTTAGATGTTATTTTGAATATAAGTTTTGATAAGTCTACAAAGTGGCCTCAAAAAAGCAAACTCCCACAAGGATATGATCCAAACAAGTGGTTTGATATGGGTAAAGACCCAGGACTTAATTTAAGCAAAATTCATGAAAAGGGAATTACGGGAAAAGGAATAAGTGTGGCAGAGATAGATAAGCCGATAAGGTCAACTCATGATGAATTTAAGGGCAGGATGAACTATTATAAAATAGGAATACCTCAAACAAAGCCTCATTTTCACGGATTAGCTTGTGCTTCTATTCTAGCAGGAAAAACATGTGGAGTGGCAAACGGTGCGAAGCTATATTATTTTGCAACACCTGACTTAAAATTTTGTAAATCAGCAGATTATATTAAGGCTGTGAATAAAATCATTGAAATCAATAAATCACTTCCTAAGAATGAAAAAATAAGAATTGTATCTGTATCAGATGATGTAGATAAGGATAATAAAAACTATAGCAAATGGCAGGAAACTTTAAAGAAAGCCAATTCTGAAGGACTTACAGTAGTACATGCAGATTTATTTAACAAGGAAAAATTTAGATTGGGTGGATGTGATGCTTCAAAGGATAGAAATAATCCGCTAAATTATAAGCTAAGTAAATTTTATTGGGATGAAAAGAAGATAGATAAGTCTAACATAATGGTTCCATCGGATTTTAGAACTACTGCTGATAATCGTTCTGATGCCGCCTATGTTTATTTGGGCGAAGGAGGAGTTAGCTGGGCCATTCCTTATGTTACAGGACTTGCAGCTTTAGCATGGCAGGTAAAACCAAATCTAACCTTTGATCAAATATTAGATAAGCTTATAGAAACAAAGACTACTACATCAGAAGGTAGATATATAATTAATCCAGAAAAATTTATAAATTCAATATCTTAAATAAAATATATTAAAAGATGATTTCTATATTTATAGAAATCATTTTTTTAAGTTATAATAGTTCTTAAATTAACCCTAAATTTAATAAAAATTGATGTCAGAAAATATATTGTATCTTCGTATTAATATGTGAGAAGCTTCTTAAGGAGGAAAAATGTGAAGATAGATGAAAATAATTTTATAGAACAGATAAAAAAGAAAAATCCCAAAGCTATTGAATTTATAGTAGATAAATATAGCAATTTAGTATTTAAGGTAGTGCGCACAGTGTTGAATTCTAAGTTTGAAGCACAGCATTCGGAAGAATGTGTAAATGATGTGTTTTGGGCTGTGTGGAACAATATTGAAAGTTTTGACAGCGAAAAAGGAAATTTTAAATACTGGATTACAGCTATAGCAAAATACAAATCAATAGATTGTAAAAGAAAACTTTTTAGCAAAGGTACAGATGAATGTATAGATGAGTACAGATTTGAGGATGAACTTAATGTGGAAAATGAAGTTATATTAAAGGAAAATAAAGAAGAACTTTTAAAGGCTTTAGATGTTATGAAACCTCAGGACAAGGAGATATTTGTGAGAAGGTATTTTCTATATGAAGGAATAGAAAACATAGCAAAGAGCTTTGGAGTTGATAGGAGCTTAATTGACAAGAGACTTTCAAGGGGACGTAAATTTTTGAAAGAAAAACTTATAGTCTTGAAGGGAGAAATATTATGAATATGAATGATTTTAATATGGAAGAAAAAGATATATATAAATTGTTTAACGATGTAAAGATTGAAGAAAGCGAGTTTGATCCTATGGATGAAGAAGTTACTGATATAGAAAAGCAGAAGATAAAGAAAAATTTAAAGAAAAGAATAAAAGGTCAGAGAAAATTTAAAATATTAAAATATTCTTCTATAGCAGCAGCATTAGGTTTCATATGTACTATAGGTATAGGTACTATTTCTCCAGCCTTTGCAGAAAATATCCCAATTTTGAATTCTATAACACAAAAACTAAACGATGAATTTGGTTCTCATGGATCTTATGCTGAGTATTCTCAAATTGTAAATAAACCTGTTACGAGCAATGGGATAACTCTTACTATAAATGAAGTAATAGCAGATGACTCAAAGCTTGTGATAGGCTATACGATAAAAAGTAACAAACATATTGAAAACTTAGAAACCTTTAGTTTGAGTATGTTTTTGAAGATTGATGGAAAAAGATCTGGATCAAGTGGAAGCTCTGTGGGAAATTATACTAATGATTACACCTATGTTGGAAGTGAAGAAATTCATACTGATTTAATAAAGAATGCTTCAAAGAAGATTAACATAGCTTTAAATGTGGATGAGATATCAAATATAAAAGGAAAGTGGAACTTTGCTTTTAGTGCATCAAAGAATCAGTTAGTTAAAAATAGTGTTGTATTTAAGCCAAATATTAAGCTGGATTTTCCAAATAGCATTGCAAAGGTAGATAAGATTGTTTTTTCTCCTATAGATACTTCTATCTTTGTAAGTGGAAATTATAAAGACAAGGAAAAGGTTAAAAAGAATATAGAGGTAAATCATGATCCAAGCTTAATGGATTATGATTATTGGGTCGCTTATGATGACAAGGAAGTTGAACTTATACCTAAAGGTATAGGTGGTGGAAATAGTGATTCTAATACAGGAATATTCAATATTGAAATGCAATACAATAAACTTAATAAGATTCCAAAATATTTAACGATTGTTCCATGCAAAATTACTCCTTCAGCTGGGGGTGGTGTGAGTACAGATAAGAATGGCAAAGAAGCACATTACGCTGTTAAAAGTAAAAAGCCGGTAGAAATAAGTAAGACAATTGATGGAGTGTATCCTATGGAACTTACTCAAGGTAAAATGGGAAAGATTACAATAGAAAGTATAGAAACGGATAAGGATAGTACTACAGTTAAATACAGAGTAGATGGTAAAGCACCATATTTTCAGGCACAAGACCTTTGGATAAAAGATTCTAGTGGAAAAGAAGTTGATTACAAAAGCTATGATATAAGAAAAGATGACAGCAATCCAAATGAATTTGTAAGGCAGTTTAAAAAACTCGATTCAAACAAGAAATATACTATATTTACTGATGACTTTAGCAATGTGGAGTTCAGGGAGGACTTGAAGTTTACAATTAATTTAAGTAAGTAATATAAAAATTCCAGGTGATTTAATTGAATTATCTGGAACTTTTATATTTATAAGTCATAGAGCTTTTCTTTAACCAAGTATTTTATCCCAATGGTATTGTTTGTGGTCTCAGTTAAGTTAAACCTATAATTTATAAAAAACGTGCCTATTTTTAAAAAAAAGAGACTTTTAAAAAAATGTTGACAAGTCAGGAAAAAGTGTTTATAGTACAATTGTAGTATTTGTGAACGCGGTTCACACATGCGAACAATAATTAACTAAGGTGATAGTATGTCTAATTATAAAGAAAATAAATCAGCAGCACGAGTAGTAGATATATTGGTACTATTGGCTCATAGTGGGAAGGCCTTAACATTAAATGAAATTTGTAGTAGTAAGGGTTGGCCTAAAAGTAGTACCTTTGAATTGGTTCAAACTCTAGTAGGTAAAGGTATTCTTGAAATGGATGACAAGAGACTTAAAACCTATAGATTAAGTTTACTAGCATTTGAAATAGGAAGTGCGTATCTTTCAAATTTAGGTGTTACTGATGTAGCAAGAGCATATATCCAAGAACTTAATAAAAAGACAGGTAGTACAGTATTTCTAGGAATAGAAGATAATGGAGATATTGTGTATCTTGATAAAGCTGAGAATCACTCTATTATGAAACCTACAGCAAAACTGGGATCAAGGCGTCTTATATATACAACAGGGGTTGGCAAAGCATTGCTTGCTGCATATACTGATGATAAAATTCTAGAAATACTTCAGAAGAAACCTTTGTTAGGTAAAACTAAATTTTCACATACGTCAGTAGATCAGATACTAGGAGATATGCATGAAATAAAAAAACGTGGATATTCAATAGATGACCGTGAAGACAACATAGAGATGTATTGTATGGGTGCTGCAATTTATGATCAGTTTGGCAAACCAGTTGCTTCTATAAGTGTTGCAAGCTTATACAATTCAATGAATGATGAAAAAAAGCTATTTGTTTCTAATGCAGTAGCAGATACTGCTATGCAGATTTCTAGAAGACTTGGTTATATGGGCAATAAATTATACATGGACAAATAAGATTATGCCATGTGTATAAATTTATTTTAATAAACAGAGTTCTTGGTTTCAGGTGGAGTTTTTTTCTCCATCTGAAACTTAGAAATCGTTATCCAGGGGCGTAGCAGCCGTTATGCACAGCATAAGAACTCTAAATCGCTGAAGCTCAAGAGTTCTAATATCCCCCACTTTATGAGAAAAGCAGATATCCCAAATCTTTGATTTTGTGATAGTCGCTTTCACGGAGTGCGATGGGGGGTATTACGGCTGGTAGCCATCGGATAAAATGTTATGGAGTACTTAATTTATTAAAAGGAGGAGTTTTTTGAATGTGGGAAAAATTAGAAAACCTAAAAAAGATTGAAGAAACTGGAATTCTTCTAATGATTCGTTTAGATAGTGAAGATGAAGCTATGAAGGTAGCTGAAGCAGCTATAAAGGGTGGAATTTTGGCACTAGAAATTACTATGAGTGTACCGAATGCACTTGGAATTGTTAAAAAGCTATCTGAAAAATATAAAGAAAAGGGGCTTATTATTGGAGTAGGAACTGTTCTTGATCCAGAAACCGCACGAGCAGCTATCCTTGCAGGTGCAAATATGCTTGTAAGCCCTAATTTAAATCCTGAAATGATTAAGATGGGAAAACGCTATCAAACAGTTATTATTAGCGGTGCATTTACACCAACTGAAATTGTAAATACCCTAGAAGCAGGTGCAGATATTGTAAAATTATTTCCAACTGAGTTTATTGGCCCAGCTTATGTCAAAACAGTTAAAGGTCCATTAGATCAAGCAGCTATTATGCCAAGTGGCGGAGTAACCCTAGAAAATGCCGGAGAATGGCTTCAAGCAGGGGCAACATGCCTTGGAGTTGGCAGTGGTATAACTAAAGCAGCTCAAAAAGATGGTGACTACACAAAAGTAACTAAAGCAGCTGAACTATTTTTAAAAGTAGTTAAAGAAAGCCGCTAAAATAATTAAAATTTCAATTTGTCTCGTATTGCATGGACACCTTTGCAAAGGCATTTGACGGTGTAACTTTGCAAAAGTAAATGCAGTACCTGAAATCACACATAAATAATGATTGCAAATTGTGAAAACGGTTAATCATGTATGATTGGAGGATTAATAATGAAACAAGAAGAAAACATGTCTAATGCACAATCTATGGATAATTCTAAAAGTAAATTAAACATACGCTGGGCTTTTGTAATTTTACTACTAATTGGGGCAATTGTCAATTATTTAGATAGGGCGAATCTTAGTGTTGCCAATACAACTATTGCAAGGGAATTTCATTTATCATCAACTCAAATGGGGCTTTTGTTATCTGCATTTTTATGGCCCTATGCAATTGCAAATTTGCCATCTGGATGGTTAGTAGATAAATTTGGACCTAAAAAGATGTTTTCATTTGCATCAGGATTTTGGTCTACAGCAACTATTATATGTTCTTTTATAAGTTCATATCCACTATTTTATTTAATGCGCATGATTTTGGGAGTAGCTGAGTCACCATTTTTTACAGCTGGACTTAAAGTAAACCAGAGGTGGTTTTCAGATGAAGAAAGAGGATTGCCGGTTGCAATTATAAATACAGGCTCACAAATTTCTAATGCAATTGCTCCACCAATTTTAACACTTTTGCTAGTTGCTTTTGGATGGAGAAGTATGTTTGTTATAATAGGTATACTTGGTATTTTGGTTTTGTTAGTATGGCAAAAACTATATAGAGATCCTACATCTGAAGAAACAATTGCAATAAAAGGTTCTCTAGAAGCTGCTCAAGAAGTTAGAAAATCAGGGAAACAAGCTTCATGGGGAGAATTATTTAAACATAGAAACACATGGTTTATGATAATAGGAAATTTTGGAATAATGTTTACTATATGGGTATATCTAACATGGCTTCCATCTTATTTACAAAAAGAGCGAGGCTTTAGTTTAACTCAAAGTGGTTTTATAGCTTCTCTTCCATATATATGTGGTATTGTAGGGGTACTTTTAGGTGGAACTATATCAGATTATTTAATTAAAAAAGGTGTTCAGGCTATAACTTCACGTAAATTTCCTATAGTTGGAGGAGCACTTCTTGCAGCGGTATCTACAGCTCCACTTCCATTTATAAAGAGTACTACTGTAATTATTGTACTTCTTTGTGTTGGATACTTTGCATCACAATTGCCTTCAGGAGTTATATGGACTCTTGCAGCTGATGTTGCGCCAAGTAATCAAGTTGCATCACTAGGAGCAATCCAAAATTTTGGTGGATTTTTAGGAGCTGCGATAGCACCAATAGCAACAGGAATTATACTTGATAAAACAGGAACTATAGGAGGTGTATTCTTAATAGGTGCAGGACTTCTTATCCTTGGAGCTATTTCATATGGAATATTTTTAAAGCCAGTAAATAGGGGAGGTGCAAATTAATGACTCCGAAAGTTGTATTTTTAGTTGGACCTGCTGGTTCCGGAAAATCAACAGTTGGAAAACTTATTGCATCACATTTTCAATTTGCATATTTAGATAAAGATGTAGTGTGTAATAAATTTACGGGTAAATTGTTAGAAACTCAAGGAATTTCTCCTAATGCTCGTGATGGTTGTGAATTTTATCAAAAGCGGATTATGCCGATAGAATATGAGACTTTACTTCAAATAGCGGCAGACAATATAAAAAGTGGTATATCAGTAGTATTGGACGCGCCATTTGTAGGATATTTTACAGACGAAAACTATATAAATAAGTTAAAAGAAAAATATAGCCTTGAAAGCTATGTTCCCTTGGTTTTAAGAGTAGTGGTATCATCTGAAGTATTGCTTAAGAGAATTAAAGAACGTAATTTTAAAAGGGATGAGTGGAAACTTAAAAACTGGGATATTTTTATAGATAGTTTAAAATCCAAACAGTGTCTATGGAAAAATGTTAAGATAAAGGAATTTGATAATAGTAACGAAGAAATTGACACAAATAATTTATTTAGAATAATAGAAGAAAACTGTTAATAGGATTTGATTAAAAAGGCTGGAAGTGGGTATAGATTTGCTTGAAAAACAAATCTATACCCATTATTTTATTATCTAGTGATTCTAAAATAGATAAATTTTAAAATTTATATAATACATGTAAAGATTTACTATATTTAATTAAAAACGGTAAACTATTGTTTATTGACAAAAAAAATTGCATAATATATAGTGAAAGAATATTTTGTGACGGAGGTTTTTGAAATGGCATTAAGAAATATACGTACTTTAGGTGATGAAATATTGAGGAAGAAGTGCCGGGCTGTAGAAAAAGTTGACGACAGAATTTTAACTTTACTTAAGGATATGGTAGATACGCTGCATAACACAGAAAATGGAGCAGCAATAGCAGCACCACAAGTTGGTGTCTTAAGAAGAGCAGTTGTTATAGATATGGGTGAAGGTATAATATGTCTAGTAAATCCAGAAATAATTGAACAAGAAGGAAGTCAGGAAGTTATAGAAGGATGTTTAAGTATTCCTAATAAGTGGGGAAAATTAATTAGGCCTGCGAAAGTAAAAGTAAAAGCATTAAATGAAAAAGGTGAGGAATTTACAATAACAGGAGAAGGAGACTTAGCTAAGTGTTTATGCCATGAAATAGAACATTTGGATGGAATACTCTTTATAGATAAAGTAACAGAATTTATAGAATAAGGACAATCTAAAATCCATTATATCTGTTTTAAAATAATATGACATAGTAAATAATATTTGATTTTTTATATTATATTTTTTGGACAACAAGTAATTTATATATATTTATTTATGTGAGTCTGCTGTAAAGCAGGCTTATTTTTTACCTATAAAACCTAAGCCATATATGTACAAAAAATCACAGTAATTAAGTGCAATTATACATAATGAGATAAATATATGCATAATATGGTCGATATTTCTAGTATGGGTTAAATTGTTTTAAAAAATGTAATCACAATCTATAAGTGATACAACAAATGCTTTTGAGAATTTTGAAACAAAGATTACAGAGTCCGGTAAAAATATAAGTAAAATAAATGAAATAACTAATTTAATTAATTCAATATCAGAACAAACAAATTTACTAGCACTTAATGCGGCTATTGAAGCTGCTAGAGCAGGAGAAGCAGGAAAAGGTTTTTCCGTAGTTGCAGATGAAATTAGACAGCTTGCTGAACAGTCTAGAGATTCCTCTAATAATATATCAAAACTAATTGCTGATATTTATAGTCAAAATAAGGTAATGGTAAATACGGCTGCTGAAGTTGGTAATGATTTAAATAAACAAACTTCAGTTATTAATAATGCATTAAATGCGTATAATAGCATTATTAAAGCTGTAAATGAGATTATTCCTAAAATTGAAGAAATAGCAAATGCTACATCAGGTATAAATGAAAGAAAAAATGAAATCCTTACTAAAGTAGAATCTGCGGCGGCTGTTGCAGAGGAAAACTCAGGTGCTACAGAGGAAATATCTGCTTCTTCTGAGGAAATGAATAGTTCTTCTGTAGAAGTTTCAAACGCAGCTAATAATCTTACTTCTAGTACAAAGGAAATGAGAAATCAAGTTAAAAAGTTTAAGTTATAATTGATTGAAAAGACATGAAAGTGGCTTCTCCAACTTTATTTGGAGAAGCCACTTTTGTTATTTTTAAGTGTACAAGCTAATATCTACTATGGGTGTCTCTTCCACAAACTTGATAACCTTTTTCACTACTGTAAACCTTCCACTGAGTTCTTGCACCAAAGTCATTGTTATTTATATTTATAGGCTCTTCATCATTTTTTGATTTTTCTACCTTTTTATTATCAATTTTATCTTCTAATTTTTTTGTCATAGAAAGCACCTCCTTTTATAGTTTTACTCCAAGATGCTTTTTTATGATATGTATCTTAAGGTTCTATTTCCATAAGATTATATTATGAAATGATTATAAATAATTAATAGAAAATGTTATAATTAACTAAATGGTAAAGATAACCTAAAATAAAAGAGAGTTACTAAATCATATTTTAGATAAAAATAGCAGATAATAAACGTAAAACATTAAATTATTAAAGCAAGGTGATATTATGGGAAAAATATATGGATTTTATACAATGCCTCATCCTCCTATTGCAGTTCCTGAAATAGGACGCGGTCAGGAAATAAAAATAAAAAATACATTGGATGCCTGTTATAAAGTGGGTGAAGATATAGCATCTATAAAACCGGATACGATAATAATAATTACTCCCCATGGCCCAATGTTTAGTGATGCAATTGCAGTATCTTATGAGAATAATATCCATGGCGATTTAGGTAAATTTGGTGCCCCTGGAGTAAGTCAGAGTTCAAATATAAATTTACCCTTAACAGAAAAAATAATAGAGTATTCAAAAGAACAAAATATTTTAATAGGAAAGATAACAACAAGGTCTGCCCAGGAATATGGGATGGAATATGAATTAGATCATGGTGCTTTAGTGCCGTTATATTTTGTAAATAAAAAGTATCAAAATTACAAGCTAGTGCATATAACTTATGGAATGCTTTCTAAAATGGAACTCTATAAATTTGGAATGTGTATTAAAAAAGCTGTAAATGAGGTCAATACCAAAGCAGTATTCATTGCAAGTGGAGATTTATCTCATAGGCTTACAAAAGATGGACCTTATGAATACAGCCCTTATGGGGAAAAGTTTGATAGGGAAATAACTTCATTGCTTGAAAAAGGTGATGTTTTCAAAATATTTAACATGGATAAAGAAACTGTAAGTGAAGCAGGAGAATGTGGACTGAGATCTTACTATATAATGCTTGGGGCTATGGATGGATGTGACATTAAAGGTAAAATCCTATCTTATGAAGGTCCCTTTGGTGTTGGATATGGTGTAATGAGTTTTTCACTTAAAGATGATGGTAGGGATACTTATGGCAAATTAGTAGAAGAAAGACAAAAAATAATTGCAACAAAAAGAAAAACTGAAGATCCTTATGTAAGGCTTGCTCGTGAAAGTTTAACTTCTTATTTGATTTATCATAAATATTTAGAAAATCCCGATTATGTAACTGACGAAATGATAAATAATAAAAGGGGAGTTTTTGTATCCATGAAGAAGGAAGGTCAGCTGAGGGGATGTATTGGAACTATTTTCCCAACAACAAAAAATACAGCTGAAGAAATTATAAAAAATGCTGTTTCATCAGGAATAAATGATCCTAGATTTATGCCAGTTAGAGAAGATGAACTTGAAGATATAGATTTTTCCGTAGATGTGCTTACAAAGCCAGAAGAAGCTTCAAAAGTAGAACTTGACCCTGAAAGATATGGTGTAATAGTGAAAAAAGGTTCTAGATGCGGTCTCTTACTTCCAGATTTAGAAGGAGTGGATACTGTAGATAAACAGCTTCAAATTGCACTTGAAAAGGGAAACATATCTCCTAATGAAGACTATACTATTGAAAAGTTTGAGGTTATAAGGCATAAGTAAAGTTTTTGAGTATTGGAGGAAGATAACTTTTGTTACATGAAGGACTATTTTATGAAAAACAAAATGATAGAGTAAAATGTATGTTATGTCCCCATAACTGTATTATAGGTGATAAAAAGCAGGGAAGATGTTTTGTTAGAACTAATGAAAATGGTGTGCTCCAAGCTACAAATTATGGTGAAATAACATCTATGGCAGTTGATCCAGTAGAAAAAAAACCTCTTTATCATTTTAAACCTGGCAGAAACATTCTGTCAGTAGGAAGTTTTGGATGTAATTTTTCCTGCAGTTTTTGTCAAAATTATGCCATAGCCCAGTATAGACCTAAAAGTGAGTATGTATCTCCTGAAAAATTAATAGAAGCATGCTTGGATATAAAAGATAATATTGGTATAGCTTTTACTTATAATGAGCCCAGCATATGGTATGAATATGTATATGAAACCTCGAAAAAGCTGAAAGAAAATCATCCGGAATTTAATGTAGTACTTGTTACAAATGGATATATTGAGGTAGAACCACTTCAAAAACTTTTATCTTATGTAGATGCCATGAATATAGATTTAAAGGCATTTAATCCAAAATACTATAAAAAAGTATGTGGAGGAGATGTTGAATCCGTACTCAAAATTATAAGTGAATCAGTCAAGAAGACTCATGTAGAGGTAACCACGTTGCTTGTAAATGGTCTAAATGATTCTGCTTTGGAGGTGGAAAGTATAGCTTCCTATCTTGGGAATTTAAATAGAGACATTCCACTTCATTTGTCAAGATATTTTCCAACTTATAAAATGGATAGGCCAGCTACAGATATAGATGTAATGGTAGAGTCAAGAAAAATTGCAAAAAAATATTTAAATTACGTCTACCTTGGAAATGTTCAAGGAGTTGACGGTTCTACATACTGCCCTAAGTGCGGCGAGCCTTTAGTAGAGAGAACCGGGTATTTCACTGACGTTCGTATGGATAGCAATAAATGTCCTAAGTGTGGATTTCCTATAAATATAGTATTTTAAAATCTAAAGCAGGTGACTTTGTTAAGGTTACCTGCTTTAAATTATGGCAAATAGTATTTAAGATTCATTGGATAATAATTTAAGATGGTCATTTTAATCATTTCATTTGAATTATTTATATATGTATGGGTTTTAGAGGCATCAAATGAAATTGAATCTCCTGGACTTAAAAGATAGGTTTTATTATCTGTTTCAAGAGTAAGCTCTCCATCAAAAACCAGAATGTACTCATACTCATCCTCACCGTGAGAATTTGAAGTATAGGAACTTGCTGTATCTAATTCAACCCTAAACAATTCAAAATTTCTTTCATTTTGAGTAGAAAAGTGGCAGTAAACTCTGTACTTTCCATCTTCACTGCATTGATTTATAGTATCTTCTTTTTTTACTAAAGTAGTTTTACTTTTAGGCTCATCTATAAGTGCTGTATATGGAACTTTAAGCCCATTTGCCAGTTTCCATATTGTATTTATAGTTGGGTTTGATTGACCTCTTTCTATTTGCCCTATCATAACTTTGCTAACACCTGAAAGTTCAGAAAGATTGCTTAAGCTGAGCTTTTTATCACTTCTAAGTTTCTTGAGATTTGAAGCAATTATATTATTTAAATTCATTTTATTTCACCTCTTGACAAATATAACGTACGGTTGTATAAATATAGTATACCAAATTAAGTTATAACGTACGATAGTTACATTATAACATACAAAATAGAACTATTAAATATTAGGGGGCAAAAATGGCTGAACAAGATACAACTTACTCAAACAAGAATTCTTTTATAAGTGGGGCAATAGATTGCATTCCAACATTGTTTGGATATTTAAGCATAGGATTTGCCTGTGGGGTAGTGAGTAAATCCTGTGGTATGACTATCTTAGAAACAGTGGCTATGAGTACTTTCATATATGCAGGTTCATCTCAATTTGCTGCTGCAGGGATGATACTGTCATCAGCATCAGTTCCAGGTGTAGTCTTGACTGTGTTTTTAGTAAATTTAAGACATCTTTTGATGAGTGCATCTATAGCACCTTATTTTAGTAAAAATTCACTTTTTAAAAATTTTACAGTAGGGGCGCTTTTAACGGATGAAACTTTTGCACTTGCTTCCTCAAAGGCAAATAGCGAAGACAAAATAGATTACAAGTGGATGATGGGAATAAATCTGACAGCCTATATAAACTGGATCTTTGCAACTTTTATCGGGGCATGCTTTAGCAGCTTGATATACGACTATAAAAAGTTTGGACTTGATTTTGCACTTCCAGCTATGTTCATAGGGCTCTTGATTTCAAGTGTGAAGGAAAATTCCAATTTAAGAAAATCCTGTATAATTATAATTTCCTCTGCTGTAATTTTACTTGGTTCTATTAAAATTTTATCTGCAAACACGGGAATTATGATTGCAGCTATACTTGGAGTGATTATAGGAGGTGTAATAAGAAAATGAATATGTATATCTGGTACATAATTATAGGCGGCTGTATAGTAACAATCCTTCCTAGGACACTTCCGGTAATGTTGATTTCAAGAATTAATATAAGCGATAGAACAGCGGAATTTTTAAAATATATTCCCATTTCTATTTTGACAGCCCTTGTAGTGTCATCACTGTTTATTTTAAATAATAAATTTTGTGTGGATATAGCTACTGCACTTTCATCAATTATAACTGCAGTAGTAGCTGTTAAAAAGAACAATCTGCTTTTAACTGTAATAGTAGGAGTAATATCTATAGCAGTGTTAAGAATTATATTTTGATTTTTTAACTAGCGGTTAAGTTTTTTGTATAAATTCAACTATATGTCCATTGGTATAAGAGCTCTGATAAGGTATACTAAGTGTTGTAAGGCCTTATAATCAAATTATGGAGTGAATATGATATGGATAAGTTGCAAATAGGTGAAGTAATATTTAAACTTAGAAAAGAAAAAGGGATTACACAGGATCAATTAGGAGGATTTATTGGAGTGTCTACAGCAGCAGTGTCAAAGTGGGAAAGTGGTAATTCCTATCCAGATATAACTCTTCTTCCTGTACTTGCATTATATTTTAATGTTTCTATAGATAAACTTTTGAATTATAAAATTGAACTTTCTGAAAAAGAAGTTATGGAGATATTTAAAAAATGTGAAGTATTGTTTAGTAGTGATAAAGTTGATGAAGGAATTAATAAATCCATGGAATACATATCAAAATATAAATCAAGTTATTATTTGAAATATATGATAGGATGTCTGTTTAACATGTATTCATGGAAAAATGGAGAAGAAAAAATAGAAAATATAATGCTTAAAAATTCTGTTGAATTGCTTGAAAATGTAGTGGAAAATTGTAATGATACAAAATTAGTTGAGCAATCACTATTTCAGCTTGGTGGTATTTATTCTTCCATTGGAGAAAATGATAAGGGAATAGAAGCATTAAATAAAATTCATAAAAATCAATTTAATGTTGATTTTATGCTTGCAAATATATACCTAAGTAAAAATAAGATGAAAGAAGCGAGAAAAATACTTCAAAGTCAGTTGTGGAAAAATATATTTGGAATTAGTTTTACCTGTTTAGCATTGGCTAAATCTTATATTAAAGATAAAAACTCAGATGTTATAGATAAATATTGCAATTTGGCTGTAAGTGTTAAAAAGTTATTTTCTCCAGAATGTGATAAAGTTATTGGTATGCATGTAGAATATATGAATTTTGCACAAATTTATCTTAGGCTTGATGAAAATAAAAAGGCAATAGAAATGTTGTATAAGTGGATACAATGCATTAAAAATAATGATATAAATGCACCTAAGGATTTTTCATCTACATGGTGTTTCAATGAACTTTCAGAAGGAGAACGTGCCTTTACTTTGGATTTGTATGAAAATATGATGAAGGTGTTAGAAGATCCAGTATTTGATCCTATTAGGAAAAGTAATGATTTTGAGGCTATTTTAAAAGATTTGAAGGAAATTACAAAACTTAGATAGATTACGCTTGATTCCATAATTGTAAATATTGCTTTTTAAAACTGTACAAAAAAATACGCCATATGGAGTATATTAAAAAATTTTTTTCTCTATACAATTATAGTTGTATGGAGAAATTTTTTTATCTTCAATTATATTACATTTAGATCCAAAATAAGATAAAAGGAGATAAGCTAAATGAGTAAGATAATAAATGTTATACCAAACGACGATTATACACTTCTAATAGAATTTGAAGATGGCAGTAAAATTTTATTTAATATGAAAAGACTAATAAAGACAATGCGTTACTTAAGTTTAACTGATATTGAGCGTTTCAAAAATGTAAGAATTAAGGACAAAGTAATTTCCTGGGATGATCTAGATAATTTAAAACCTCAAATGCTGCCTTTAGCTATTACACTTGACAATATTTTGCTTATGCTGAGAGACTAATATGCTAATAAAGGTTAGTCTTGAGAAAAGCAAATATGTGATTACAAGTTAGCACCATTAACACTTACTATAGGTTTTGATGGGTTGAAGTAATACAATAAAGTATTATGAAAAAATAAAAAGTTACGGTATAATAATATTAATCCATTGTAAACAAAAGAAGGGAAGAATGTTTATGCCATATATAAATTCAAGATTAACAGTAAAGCTTTCATATGAGCAAAAAAAACGTATAAAAAGTGAAATGGGAAAAATAATTTCAGAGATTCCTGGAAAATCCGAAAAGTGGCTTATGGTAAGTTTTGATGATGATAAAACAATTTATTTTAGAGGAAATAAAATGGAAAAAGCTGCCCTTGTTGAAGTAAAAATATGTGGAACTGCTGAAAGGGCTTATAAAAGTAAGGTTACTGATTTAATATGTTCTTTTTATGAATCAGAGTTTAATATACCAAAGGATAGTATATATGTAATCTTTAGTGAAATTAGCGATTGGGGATTTAATGGAAACTTATTTTAGATATTCAATTATAGGCTTGCGCCAGGCAGGCCTATTTTTTACAAGAATTCTGTTTAGGTTAAGCGATAATTTTAAGGAGAGTTGGAAATGAATATTCAGATATTTGGAGTGAAAAAGTGCTTTGATACAAAGAAAGCTGAACGTTACTTTAAGGAAAGAAGAATTAAATATCAGTTTATAGATTTAAATATTAAAGAAATAAGCAAAAGGGAATTACAGAGCTTGAAGGCAGCAGTAGGCATTGATAATTTGATAAATAGTAAGGCAAAAGAATATGATGAATTAAATATTGGATTAATAAGGAGCAGTGATATAAAAGAAGAGATACTTTTAAAAAATCCTAAACTTTATAAAACTCCAATTGTTAGAAATGGGAAACAGGCTACAGTGGGATATGAGCCTTCAATTTGGAGCAAATGGGAGTGATCGAATAAAAATATCAAGAAAAATAAAATGTATTAGCTAAAAATGCAGAAACATGATAAAGTAAATTATGAGATAAGAAACATAAGGTTAACTTAGGAGAGAGAGGGGAAAATGAAAATAGATAAAAAATTACTAAAATACTGTATATATGCAGGAGCAACAGTGATTCTAATTTATATTGGTATAGCATTTTTAAATAATATAGGTAATATATTTGCTCTACTGTGGAATCTGTTAAAAAAAATCATTAACCTTGCAAAACCTTTTGTTATGGCACTAATAATTGTGTACTTATTGAAACCAGGAGTGGAAAGTATTGAAAGGTTCTTAGGAAAGAAAAAGATACTAAAAAAAGCATCACACAGAAGAGTAATAGGAATTATAGGGGTGTATACATTAGTAGCAGCTATTTTTGCAGCCGTTGTAAGTGGAATATATATTATGATTGGTGGAAAACTCTCTCACAATACAAGTATAGCAAATATGGCGTCGTATTTAAATGAATATTTAAATAACCCAACATTGTCAGTTAGTTCTGTTAGTGAAAAATTAAAAGGTTTAAATATTTCAATACCTACAAGTTTAAATGATAAGATTGCTCAAATGGTAAGTTATGTACAATCTTATTTTTCAGCAAGTATAGGAGCAATGACAAATTCTATTGTAGCTATAGTAAGCAATATAGCTTTATTTTTTATAGCTATAGTATTAAGTATTTATTTAATACAAGATTCCGAGTATTTCGTAGGGTTATGGAATAAAATCTTTAGCCTTGTATTTGGAAAAAGTAAAACAGGAAGCAAATTAAAAGAAGTATTACATGTTATGGATGTTACATTTTATAAATATATAAGAGGGCAATTGCTAGAGGCATCTATAGTGGGAGTTCTATCAGCTATTGTACTGTATTTTATTGGAATAGATTATGCTTTGGTTATAGGAATTATTGCAGGTATTTGTAATATGATACCATATATAGGAGCTGTTGTTGGAACTGTTTTGGCAGTAATTATGGCACTGCTAGGTGGACAACCTATTACAGCAGTATGGGCAATTATTGGAATGCTTGCAGTTCGTCAGGTGGATGATAGCTTATTGGCACCTAAAATTGTAGGAAATAGTGTAGGATTGCATCCCGTATTTACTATGATTGCAATACTTGTAGGTGGAAATTTGGGAGGGCTTATAGGAATGCTTGTAGCTGTGCCTACTGCTGCTTCACTAAAAATACTATTGGGTAAATGGTATGCTTCTCACATGGAAAAAAGTATATCTTAAAAAATACTCCATATGGAGTATTTTAAAAAAAGTTTTTCTCTATACAATTATAGTTGTATGGAGAATTTTTTTAGTTGATACAATTCTTCGTATGTAAAAAAGTTGAATTGGAGGTATATAAATGAAATGGGAGATAGTAAAAAGGCAAACTAAAACTGGTATGTACATTAGTACAATAAAGTCATTTGAGTTTGATAAAGAGTCTAAAGGCGAACTATATGATAAGGCTTTAAAATATGCTGAACATAAGAATAAAATGTCATTTATAAAAAAGTATTATTACCAGGTGGAATTTAATTGGAAATAATTTATATGTTTTAAAACCCTGATTGATTGTAAAAGCATCAATGAATCTTATTTAGTTGGAAAAGTAGAAAGTAATGGAATATAGATGTGATTAAATATAACAAAATATTTTGTAAATTAATATTTTATTAAATATTTTGACAGAGTACACGAAAATAAAGTTAAATAAAAGAATGTGTTTTATGCAGCATATGGAGGAGATGCTTATATGTCAATAAAAAGAAAAATTCCACTTTTAATAGCAATAATTTTTACCGTTTTAATGACTTTAACTACTATATTTATTGATAATAAGTCTAGCAGCTTAATAGAAACTAAAACGGAAAAAGAAATAGAAGAAATATGTAATCATTCATCTCAAACTATAAGTGCAATAATTGAAAAAGAAAAGTTGGGGGTTAGAATATTTTCAGAAAAAAATGTGGTTGTAAATTTACTTAAGACAAATAAAGATTCTAGTAACATTGAGGATTTAAATAAGCAAAAACAAGATATGAATTTAACTTTACAAAACTATGTTAAAGAGAACAAAAATCTTGAGCACATATTTTTGGTTGACACAAATGGAAATATAATTGCAGACAGTGATAAGAATTCTCTTGGTAAAAACGTAAATGATAGATCCTATAATAAATCTAGTTTGGAAGGTAAAGCTTCAGTAAGTGAAGTTATGATGTCGAAAGTAACTAAAAATCCAATAATAGTGTTTACGAATCCTGTAGTAGGAAATGGTGAAATTTTAGGATATGTGGGTACAGCAGTATATGGAAGCAGCTTTTCAAAGTATCTAGCTGGTTCTAAAGTAAGTGATTTTTCATCTAGTTACGGATTTTTATTAGATTATAAAGGCAATACTATTTACCATCCAATTAAGAGCAAAATAGGTAAACCTGTTGAAACACCTCAAATAAAAGATGTAGCTGATAAATTAAATAAGGGTGGAAATATAAAAGAGGATGTCCTTGAATACAATTTTAAAAATGTAGATAAAATAGCAGGATATAAGGTTATCCCTGAAACAAATTGGATTATAGTAGTAACTTCTGATAAATTAGAAGTGCTAAAAGATGTTAAATCTATGAGAAATATTATAATACTTATAGCAATAATAGCATCAATTTTAGCTATAGCAGCAGGATATATGTTTTCAACAAGGATTACCACCCCTATTACTCAAATAGTTAATCTTATAAATAAAACAGCAGATTTAGATTTGAACCATGAAAAAGATTTTGACAAACTGTGTAAATATAATGATGAAATAGGGACAATGGCTAATTCTATAGAAAATATGAGAAAAGCATTAAAAACAATGGTTAAAGATATGAAAATGTCTTCGGATACAATAAATTCAAATGCTGTGTTAGTGGAAAAATTAACTGGTGAATTAAAGGTCAATTTAGAAAGTGCATCAGCAGAAAGTCAAAATCTTTCAGCTGGTATGGAACAAAATGCAGCTTCAGTAGAAGAAGTTTCGGCTTCATCTGATGAAATTGGAAATGCTGTAAATTCCATGACCCAAAAATCTGTAGAAGGTTTAAATAAAGCTAACGACATTGAAAAGAGAGCAGAAGAATTAAAAAGAGATGCAGTTGAGTCAAATGAAAAGGCCAATGAAATATATTCCTCTGTGAAAGATAACCTTGAAAAAGCTATTGAAGATTCTAAGGCTATTGAAAAAATAAAGTTGTTGTCTACAGACATAATTTCTATTACTGATCAAACAGGTTTGCTTGCTCTCAATGCTTCAATAGAAGCAGCTAGAGCTGGTGAAGCAGGAAAGGGATTTTCTGTTGTAGCTGATGAAGTCAGACAATTGTCAGAGGAATCTGCAAAGACAGCTGGCAATATTCAAAATGTAGTCAATGAGGTTACAGAAACAGTAAAGAATTTATCAAGTAATTCAGTAAAGCTTCTTGAATTTATAAATCAAATTGTTTTAAAAGACTACAATAAGTTAGTTGAGACAGGTAAAGAGTATAGTCAAGATGCCGAAACAGTGAACAGTTTTATGAATAATTTTAGCAGTTTAGCAGAAAAATTAAGTTCATCAATTAGTGAAATAAACAATGCTATGGGTGAAGTGGCAAATACCGTAACTGACGGTGCAAAAGGTGTTACTGAAATTGCTAGCAAAATAACTAATATAGATGAAAAGTTAGGCACTGTAAAAACAACTACTGAAAACAATAAACAAAGTGCTGATAAACTACAAGAAATTATATCTCAATTTAAATTTTAAATTTGTCAAAAAAGCTGGACTTAAAAGTTCAGCTTTTTTGATATTAAACTAAAAGATTATGGTTATGATTGTACCTTCCCCTAAAGTGCTTTCTATATGTATACTTCCTCCGTGGGCATCTATTATCTGCTTGGATATTGCCATACCAAGGCCTGAGCCTTCTGTTGAAACACTGGTATTTGTTCCCCTATAATATTTCTCGAAAATGTAGTTTAAATCTTTTTTAGGTATGCCTTTGCCGTTATCCTTTATTATAATGTAGATCTTATCCTTTTCATAAATTGAAATATCAACTTGGACATCCTCCTTATTGTGAGTTATAGCATTAAAAATTAAATTACTCAGGGCTCTTTTAAAAAATTTTTTATCAATGAGGGCTTTTATTTTTTCATTTTCGGGATAGAAATTCACATTCCTATTTGAGTACATTGGATGATTTAGAATTTCTACAATTATATTTTGCAAAAGAGAGGTTATATTTACCTCTTCTTTTTTTAGAGGAACAGCTTTATTTTTTAACTTGTAAGTCAGATTTAAATCTTCCACTAGTGACTGAATATAGGAGGATTTATTGTATATTATTTCTGAATACTCATGAATTTCGTCTTCAGAAAAAGTGTAATCCGGGTCCTTCATTATTTCAGCATATCCTTTTATAGAAGATAGCGGGGTCTTAACATCATGGGATATGGATGAAATCCAGGTGTTTCTCATTTTTTCAAGTTCTTTTCTTTTTGTTTTGTTTTCCTTAAGTGTTTTGCTTAAATTATTTAAGTTAGAAAAGACATTTTTATAAACACCTTTCTCTGGATAATTTGTTTTGTAATTGCCTTTTGCAAGATTATTTATGCCCTTTATTATGTTTTGAAGCGGTTTAGCCATTCTCTTTCCAAATAGAAAATAAGCTATAATTACGGCTGCCAGTATATTTATGCACAGTAATAAAATAACACCATTCCAAAAGAAACTTTTTAAGGCAGAAGGATTAAATGTAAGAGTATGTTTTGCCACACGATTAAGTGGAAAACCTATTATGTAGGCAAAACTTCTGTTATTGTATTTTTTTTCGCTTACAAACACAGAGGAGTTTGCTATGTCATATTTGTAAATATGGGCATATTCTATTGGTGTGTATTTAGTAGGGACTGATTTTGGCTTATTAAAAGAATACACTTCCTTAAAATTTTCATCTATTATTTGAACCCACGCATTATTTTTTAAAATTTTATTTTTACCATCTTCCTTTATAAATGGCACTCCATTTTTAAAGTCTATGTATTCAGAAAAGTTTAAGGTAATCCTTTCGGGGGATAAACTAGTTAAATTTTCATGAGTATATACAATTACCTCATTCCAAACAATTAAATTTATGAATAATTCAATTATGACTATAAATATTAGTGTTACTAGAAATTTTGTAGTCAGGGTCCAGTTAGTTTTAATTTTACTTATAAATTTCATTTGTAGTTACCTCAAAATTAAGATTATAAAAGTCTAAATAACAAGTATTTGTTATTTAGAAATTTTTAATTTATATCCCAGTCCCTTAGCAGTGACTATGTATTTTGGACTCGAAGGGTTATCTTCTAATTTTTGTCTTAGCTTTCTAATATGAACCATTATTGTGTTGTCATATCCCTCATAGTTGTCATTCCAAACTTCATCACATATCATTTGCTTGGTTAGTATTTGATTGGCGTTTTGAGCCATGTAACATAAAAGGTGGTATTCCTTTGGAGTAAGCACTACATTTTTATCGGATTTTGATACTTCACCTTTTTCCAGATCGATTACTATATCTCCAAAACTTATCTTTTCCTTTTTCATGGACATTTCATTTTTAATATATATGTTTCTTCTCAAATGAGCTTTAATTCTAAAGGCAACTTCTTTAGGGCTAAAAGGCTTAGTTACATAGTCATCTGCACCTAGTCCAAGGGCAAGTATTTTATCTACATCATCAGATTTTGCAGATAAGAATATGACTGGAACAAAAGAAAAGTTTCTTATATTTTTGCATACCTCAAAGCCGTCCATATCTGGCATCATTATGTCCAAAACTACTATATCAGGTTTTTCGGTTTTGCATAATTTTATACCATCTGTGCCATTTTTAGCCTTAAATATTCGTCTAAACCCTTCTTTTTTTAGCACTGTTTCTAGAAGCTTCAACAGCTCCACTTCATCGTCTATTAAAAGTATTTTCCTATCTAGAATGTTATCGTACATGATTATCTCCTTTAACTATCAATTGTCAATTTTATTATAACATTATTTATATATTGTTTAATTAGGTAGAAGAATTTTAAGGTTCCGTTAAGGTTTAGGTAAATGAAATTTAAGTTTGCACCTTTATTATAGGGTCATAAGTTAATTGAGGGAGGAAATTATATGTCACAAGAAATCTTACAAACAAAAAATTTAACAAAAAATTTTAAGGACTTTAAGGCAGTAAAAGGAATAGATTTATCAATAAAAAAGGGTAGGGTATATGGATTTTTAGGTCCCAACGGTGCAGGAAAATCCACAACTATAAGAATGCTCTTGGGGCTTATAAAGCCAACGAGGGGGGAAGTTAAAATATTTGGTAAAGACTTAAGAAAAAATAGAATGAGCATTTTAAAAAAAATAGGATCTATGGTTGAAGCACCATCTTATTATGGAAATCTAACAGCTTATGAGAATTTACAGGTAACAGCAGAACTCCTAGAACTTGACCATAAGTATATTGATGAAGTTTTGAAAGTTGTAAAACTCACTGAATGGAAAGATAGACAGGCCAGTAAGTTTTCACTTGGTATGAAGCAAAGACTTGGCATTGCCCAGGCACTTATATCGAAACCAGAACTTTTAATACTGGATGAGCCTACTAATGGGCTTGACCCATCTGGAATTCATGAAATAAGAGGACTTATTAAAGAACTTCCAAAGCTCTATAACATGACAGTTATTATATCAAGTCATAATTTGAGTGAAATTGAACTCATAGCAGATGATATTGGAATTATAAATAGAGGAAAGATGTTGTTTCAAGGAACACTTGAAGAACTTCATTCAAAGAGTAAAGGACAAATTTGTATAGAATCTAAGGATTTAAAGAAGATAGAAGGTACACTAAATAATTGTGGATATAAGTATAAGGTAAAGGAAAAAGAGATTTTCTTAAAACCTGAAGGTAGAGAGCCGGATGAGATTTTAAAACAACTTATATTAAATGGCAATAGAATATTTAAATTTGTAGAAGTACAAAAGTCTCTTGAAGAAATATTTCTTGACCTTACTGAGGGAGGAGAAAATATATGAGCTTTATGTCAATTTTAAAATCTGAACTAATGAAATATAAAAGGTCAGTACTGTGGAAAGGTGTATTTTTTATTCCTGTTCTCTCATTTATACTTTTATTTATGGATTTACATTTTAGATGCAGTTTTTTAATGTCAGATAATCATATAAAGTATTTAGCTCAAATTGGAATTTACGGTAAGGTAGGTACTCTGATCTATGAAAGTCATCTTGCTACATTATGGTGTATACTTTTAAATTTATCTATTGTCGTGGTAGCAGTTATTGTAAATTATACGGAATACAGCGAAAATACCTGGAAGCAAATAATAGCAAGGCCTGTTGAAAGAAAAAAAGTTTATTTATCCAAATGGATTGTAGTACTTATAGCTGCAGTTATATTAGTGATGTTAAATGGAATATTTTTAATGATTACAAAAAGTTTTTTTCATATAGATGGCAGCTGTGCAATGATTTTTAAATATGCTGGGCTAGAGCTGTGTACAGTTTTAGGTGTAGTAAGCTTTCAGCAATTTATAAGCTGTTATATGAAAAATTCTCTAGCATCAGCAGCTGTAGGATTTGCAGGAAGTATAGGAGCCTATATGTTTGCACAGAGCAAATTACTTTCATATATAGTCCCCTATGCTAATGTTCTACTGGCGCTACCTTCAGGAGACAGTAAAGATGCATATACTGCAGCTTTCTTTGGAATAGTGTCTGGAATCCTATGGCTTGCAGTTGGAATTTTAGAATTTAATAAAAGGGATATTAAGTAGGGGTGAATAGCGTGAAAAATATATATAAAGTAGAATTACTAAAGTTAAGACATTCAAGAATACTTAACATAGTGATGTTTCTTCCACTGTTTTTTGTAATACTTGGTTTTACAAATTTCTTAAGATATAGAAAGCTTTTTACAGAGAAAGGTCAAAATGTATGGAGCCAGGTATATACTCAGAGTTCAATATTTTATGGATTATTTATTATAGGGTTGTTTATCACAATTGCAATTGCTGTTTTGGTTAGAATGGAAAATAGTGAAGATAATTTTAAAAGGATTCTGACGCTGCCTGTAAAAAGAAGTGAATTATATATAGCAAAGCTTGTTATAGGTTGCGGTATAGTATTTTTAAATCTTATATTATTTATGCTTCTTACGATCTTAGCAGGTGCAGTTATAGCACCACATAGTCAAAGTATGCCAAGAGAAATGATATATGCTCCGCTGCTTGCAATTATAGCTTCACTGCCTGTTATAGCAGTTCAATATTATCTGAGCATGAAATTTAAAAATATTGCAGTACCACTGGGAGTAGGACTAGTCTTTTCTTTTCCCTCAGTTCTCATTGACAATACCAGGTATTGGATGCTTTTCCCATGGGATTATCCAGGAAGGGTATTACTAGGTGGATCAAATATGAGTTTTAATTTTCCACCATATATGTATGTAGTATCTGCTATTTTATTTATAGTAGTTACATTAGTTGGAGTGAATGAATTTAACAATAGAGATATCTAACTTACTCAACTTTTACATATATAAATTTTTAATTAATAGTTAAGAATGAAGAATTAATAGTTAATGTGAATTTTTTTCGTTACACTACAAAAAATCTTTGATTAAGCCTTTCATCACTCGTTTCGCTAAAGCAAAACATTGATAAGTTATATAAATTTAAAGATTTTTTGCGATAGCTAAAAATCATACTTCACTATTAATTTTTCATTATTAATTCTTAATTTGTGAAGCTTTGCTTCGCAATATTTTTAAACTGCGAAAGTTAATCAACATCAACTTTACCGATTTTTATTTGTTCAAAGCAATAATCAGAATAAATTTGTTTAATAATACTAGCTTTGTCCTTACGAATAGGAACTTTATCACCATTTTTCAAAAGAAAGTCAATTTTTAGCATAGAAGCTATATAAAACATATTTATGATATAGCTTATATGACATCTTAAAAAGGATGACCCACTTAGGAGATCCCATAATTTTTTTAAAGAAGAACAGGTTTTTATAATGTGAGTACTTGTGTGAATAAGACAAGTTTTATCATATACTTCGATATAATATATATCCTTTAGGAGGATTTTCATAGAAATACCTTTACTATAAACTTCAATAAATCGCATGCTATTTGAAAACTCATTTTGACATTTGTCCAGTAAACGTTTAATCTTATCGTAACTAACTGGTTTTATAAGATACTGCATTGCGTCTACCTCGAAGGCATCAAGAGCGTGATTTTTACTGCTGGTAACAAAAACTATTATGCACTTTTTATCATGAATTCTAATTTGTTTTGCAATTTCAATACCATTAGAGTAAATTTTATCATCTATATAAATATCTAAAAATATCAGTTGAAAATTTACTAGTGTAAAATCTGAGAGTAATTTATCTCCATTTTTATAAGTGAAAATTTCAATTTCAAAACTGTAATTATTACAATATTTTTTAATCATATCAATTAGTATTTGCATATCAGATTCTAAGCTATCACATATTGCAATATTCAAAACTTAATTCCCCCAATTTATATAATGTTATGAATAAAATTTATTGATTCCAATGAAAAACACTAAATTCTTAAATATAATTTTATCATCAAATTTTGATTTTAGGAAGAACTTACGAAATAAAATGCTATTTTGCGAAATGCTGCTTGATTTCCTATAAGGATTTATATATATTTATAAAAATAGAAGTGTGTCATTATAGGGGGGATTGTGTTGAAGAAGGGAAAATCATTACAAGTTATAGCTGTTGTTGGAATTTCAGTTATTTTTATTGCACTTATCACTTTAGTCACATCTATAGAGTACATGAATTCAAAAAAGTTGATACTATCTTCTATGGAGAAATCAGGAAAGCAAACGGTTACGATTCATGCTCAAAATTTATCTTCATGGATTAAAGCTAGGTTATCACAGGTGGAGGTAATTGCAAATACTCAATTGGTATCGAGTATGAATTATAGTGAAATAATACCTTATTTTAAAAGAGAACAAAAAAATTATAACGGAGTTTTTAATACTATTGGAATATCTGATACATCTGGAAAGTTGATTATGCAAAATGATGTTACTATTGATATAAGCTCCGAAGATACATTCCCAAAGGTTATTCAAGGAAAAGAAATTATATCAGATCCATTTAAAGATAAGCAAAATCCTTCAAATTTAATAATCTCTATGGAATGCCCTGTAAAAGACATAAAAAGTGGAAAAGCAATTGGACTTGTGAGTGGTGCTTGCCTTGTTTCTACAGTTTTCAAGGAAAATACAAATTTCCATATAGGACAAACTGATAAGGTGTATATACTAAGTAATAAAGGTGATGTTTTATATAAGCAAAGTAATGATCCACTTAATGAAACTAATTTATTGAAGAGCTCTAATAGCGAGCTTAATGGGTTAGTTAAAGAGGCACTTTCTAAAGACAGTTTTTTAGGACAGTTTAAAGACAAGGATGGAACAAAGATGCTGTTTTCTGCTCGTGTAGACGGAACAGATTGGTATATGCTTCTTCAGGTTCCTACAAAAGAGTATACTTCTAGTTTAAATTCATTATTGTATTTAATATTAGCAGTTAGTGTTCTTGCAATAATATTTTTAATAGTAATATTGATTATTTTACTGAAAAAGTTTTTTGATAGACTTTTAAAGATATCTTTGATTGCAGATGAGGTAGCAGAAGGAAATTTAATGAATTCTTTGCCGGAATCTTCAGATGAACTTGGTAGAATTAATATCACTTTTAATAAGATGATAAATAACTTAAAGAATATAATAATTAAAATAAGAAATGTTTCAGAAGTTGTTGTGGAATCTTCAAATAGTTACAAAGAGGTTAGTTTAGAAGTGGTACAAGAAGGAAAAAACATTAAGCAATCAATAGATAATTTAACTTCAGGATCAAAAAATATAGCAGAGGAAATACAAAACATTGCTGTATCGGTAAATGATGTTGAAGATAAATCCAGGAAACTTGCGGAAATAAGTACTAAAATTGATGAAATGATAGCTGAAGCAAAGGATAAAACTTCAGACGGTTCTAAAAATTTGCATACGACAGTAGAATTATTAAACAAAATGGAACAAAAAGTAAATATTTCATCAGATGTTGTAACAGAACTTTCAGAAAAGTCCAAGACTATAGCAAATGTAACAACCACTATAACGGATATAGCTGAACAGACAAATCTATTAGCTTTGAATGCTAGTATTGAAGCAGCTAGAGCAGGGGAACAGGGTAAAGGATTTGAAGTTGTTGCAGAAGAAGTTAGAAAATTAGCTGAACAGTCTGACATGGCTGCACAAGAGATTTCAAAGGAAATACAAGAAATTCAAGGTAAAATAACAAATGCCGTAGTGTCAATGGGTGAAAGTATTAATTACGTAGGATTAGGTATTAAATCTACAGATAATATATTAGTTATATTCTCAGAGATTGAAAAGGAAATCGATAGAATTAAGACTATGAGTTTCAATGTATCTGAAATAGCAAAAATAGTATTACAGAATAATAGAAAAATACTTGAGTCAGTTTCAAATACATCTGCAATGAGTGAAGAAGCAGTTGCAAGTGCATTGTCTTTTCAAGATATGGTAAGTAAGCAGGAAGATATATTTTTAAATCTTAAAGGGGCATCAGAACATTTGGATGAACTTTCAGCAGCATTATCAGGGGAGATTTTTAAATTTAAGGTAAATTAGGAAAGAGCACTTCTTTCAATTATTAATAAAATGATAATATATTAATAATTGGGAGAGGATATATATGTTTTTTAGATTTCCTGATGAGTCTATGAAAAATGAAGATAAGGTATACATTATAGACAAAAAATTCGCAGACGTAAATGGGGACGGACGTGTTGAAACTTTAATGATTACGGGGAAGAAACCTTATGGAGAAAATGGTTTTATAGAGGACATGGCTCTTGTTGTAAGAAATAAAAAGACAGGGTTAAATATAAAAATAAAACCAAAAGAAAATTCAGGTTATGATCCTAAGTTATTTATAGGAAAATTTGATGAAAAGAGCATTATACCTTTTGTATTTTTATCTATAGATTCAGGTGGCAGTGGTAGATATTATTTTGATTACATTTATTCTTTTAAAAACAATGTGACAAACCTTGTTTTTGATTATGATAAATTTAATGATGAAAATGTGTATGATGCTGAATATGAAAATTTCTATAAGGTAGGTGTAAAATCACAAAATAAAAATTTGAAGGGTGTAATAGACCTCAAATCTATAAGAGATAAAGAATACTTATCAAAGATTTACAATAAAGATGGAACCCTTAAAGAACCTGAGGCAGCAGGAGTGCTGTCCCTTTCCAATCTTTCACCCTTAAGTATAAATGGGTCTGGAACTTTTGACCTTTTAGCAGATCAGAGAATAATAGGACTTTATAATTCAGATACTTTGGGATATGTAGAATCTATTTTAAGATGGGACAAAGATAAGTTTATGACTATAGCAGTTAGGCTGGTAGTATCAATGTAAATTATAAAAGCTAAAGTGTATCTACTTTAGCTTTTATAATTTTTAAAATTTAACGTTGTGAGAATTACCCTGCATATCATAGAAGGTTGCATCAGCCTGGTCTATGTAAAATGTCTCGAAAGTAGGATCGCCTACTTTATACATATTTTTAAGCATAGGCATAGTATTCAAAACAGCTTCTTGTGACTCTTTAGAGGTATTAAAAACTGCCTTTCCATTTAATCTGAGCCATTTTCCTTCTGGAGAAGTTGCACTGATTTGCATTTTAGGATTAGCTTTTAATTGCTTATATACATTTTTGGTATTGGCAGTGCAAAAATATAACTTGTTGTCGTATTTCATTGCAAATCCAAAAGGACGTAATGCAGGTGCATCTCCATTTACAGTAGCAAGATAGAAAACTTTGTTGTCAGTTAAGAACTTTAAAACTTCATCCATAATTAGTATCTCCTTTTACTATAAAATATTTTTAAAATGTAACTAATTACATTTTAACACAAAAATTAGAATAGATAAATTGTATGGTCAACTTTTCTATAGATGGTTGAAATCTACTTAAAAAATCAAAAATTTTATTTGCAAAACATGTTTTTTTTATGAAGAATTATGATAAATATGTGGCATTAATTAGACCACAATGTTATAATTGCCATGGAACAAATGAATAAAATCATTCAATTGAAATAATTAGTATATGATAATTAGGGGGAATCATTTTGTTTGATAGGTTATTAAAAAAAACAGATACAAGAGAAGATCAATATGTAAGCTCAGATTATATACATAAGGACGTACTTGTAAAACTTTTTTCTGATGTAGCACAAGGTAAAATGACAAAACTAAGTTTAAGAGATGTAAAGTGCAGTGATGTGGTAGAAAAATGGAATGAAGTTATAGACGTGATGTGTGAATCCAGAAAAAAAAGAATTCTTGAAACAAATGATGTATTGCAAATGGTAATTAAAATGGATTCAATTATAAATATTATCAAAAGTGTGGATACACAAACAGAACATTTACATTCCATGTCTCAAAATAGTGAAGAGCTAGAGGCATCTATTGAGGATGTTTCTAATATATCGCAAAAAATGTCAAAGAGTTCAAGTGATGCAAAAAAAGTATCTGAAACAGGAATAAAAAATGTGTATGATTCAGTTGAATTTGTAAAAAAATCATTTGATGATATTGACATAATAGACAAGCAGATGAAGGGTGTTAAGGAAAAAACTCATAAGATAAATGAAATAGTTGATATTGTAAAAGGTATTGCAGATCAAACAAGTTTACTGTCATTAAATGCTTCAATTGAGGCAGCAAGAGCAGGGGAACAAGGTAAAGGATTTGCTGTTGTTGCAGATGAAGTAAGAAAACTTGCTGAAAATACTACAAGTTCAGTTTTAGACATACAAAAAAATGTTTCGAATTTGCAAAAAGATATTGACTCATCAGTTGATAAAATCAACCAGACAGCTAAGCAATTAGAGTCAGGTAAAGATCTAGTTAACAGTTCGATGGATTCAATCAATATAATTGGTAATTCAATAGACAGTGTTAACGAGACGATTAATCAAGTTGCAGCAGATACAGAGGAACAAACTGCAGCAACCCAGTCTTTTGCTAGTAGTATTATGGAGCTATCGCAGCATGCTGATCATATAGACAGTAATTGTAAAGGTATTGGAAAATTTATATATGATTTAAGTAAAAGAATAGACTCTATGAGAATTGATATGCTTAAAAATAAATCATGTCTCACAGATTGTGATATGATCGAAATATATAAAACTGACCATTTACTTTGGAGATGGAGAATATATAATATGCTTCTTGGTAACGAAAAAGTAAATACTAATGAGGTAGGGGATTATAAGGGATGCAGACTTGGAAAATGGTATTATAATATAGATAGTGATAAGTTTAAAAATAGCAAGGCCTTTGTAGAGTTGGAAAAATCACATATAGAATTACATGAAGTTGCAAAAGAAGCTGCTATTGCATATGAGAGAAATGATATAAAGATGGCAGAAGAATGTCTTGAAAGAATGGATATGTGTTCAAAAAAGGTATTTGCTCTAATGGATGAGATAAAAAACATCAAACTAAACTAGTGACATTACATTTATAGGGTTTCTAACTAAAAAATCAACTTATACGGAGTATAAGTTGATTTTTCGTTTAGAATCACTATAGATAAAAAATCAATATTTATTAAGCAATGTTTTCTTCTTTGTCGATAGCAGATTCAACTTTATTTTTATCTATTGAATTAACAATTATATATGCAAGTAATCCTACAATTATACCAAAGATTATTGGATAATTAGAGTCAACTCCATATTTAAAAAAGGTTCCAGAAACTACTATAGTACTTAAAAATAATGATACAAGGCCTGCTTTTGGACTGAACTTTTTAAGCACAAATGCAGCAAGTACAGGTACGAATACACATCCTGACAGATAAGCATAGGCCATATCCAGTGCTGTAAGTACATCTTGAATCAAAAATGCTATTATCATAACTCCAATTCCAATTAAACAAGCAAAAAGTCTATTAATTACAATTGATTTCTTTTCATCAGGATTTTTATTAATAAAACGAGTATACACATCATTGTAAAGTATAGTAGAAGATGCAAGGATAGAACCACTGGCAACTGACATTGTAGCAGCCATAGCAGCAGCTATAACAAACCCTTTAAGTCCAATTGGCAGGAATAAAGAAACTCCTGAAACAAAGGCGTTTTGAGGATCTTTTAATGATGGTAAAGCTATGTATACACACATACCTAGTAAAATAGCAGCAGCTCCATATATCATACTGTAAAATCCAGCTAAAATAGTTCCTCTTTTAGCAATTTTTCCATTTCTTGCTGTAAAAATACGCTGCCATATATCCTGTCCAATTATTAAACCAGGGATATACATTAGAAGATACATTACAATACTATCATATCCTATACCTGTTATACTAAGATGTGATTGAGGCACTGATGTTAAGATGTGGTGAATACCGCCCATTTTTACTATAGCAAATATAGGGATTAATATAACAATACCAAGAGTTTTTATGACAAATTGGATGATATCTGTCATGGAAACAGACCACATTCCTCCTATAAAGGTATAAAATATTACAATTCCACCGCCAACTAGCATAGAAATTTGTGTATTCCAGCCCATTATACCGCTTATTATTGCTCCAACAGATACAACTTGTACAACACTCATCATCATTGTATATACGAATGTAAGTAATGAACTAAATATTCTTGCAGATTTACCATAGTTATTTTCTATAACTTCATTAATACTAAGTGCTTTCATTTTTGAAAGCTTGGAGGAAACTAAAAATCCAAGGGCTATTAAGCCTAAGCCTAAACTTCCTGCTAACCAAATACCAGATACACCAAACGTATATCCTAATTTTGCACCTCCTACTGTTGCTGCACCGCCTATTGCAAGGGCAGCCATGCATCCAAAAAACATTGGAAATCCTAGTCTTCTACCAGCTACTAGATAATCTTCCTTTGTTTTTGTAAATTTTGTTGAAATGATACCAATACTTATCATTACAATAAAGTATAAAATAATAATACCGTAATCAAATGTAGTTAACATTTAATAACCTCCTTTAAGTTTATCTATACTTAACAGATTTTTAAATATAATTTTTGAATATTTATTAAAAAAGTTTATAACCTGTTAGTACTAAATTTTTCATGTACATAATCATTTAATATTAATATCAAATTTAGTGATCTTGAGAATATGTCGCTATTTGAAATATAAAATAACATTATTTGAAACGACGTTTCTTGATATAATATTATCACTTATAAAATTAAAATCAATATAAATATACAAATTTTTATTATTTTTTTTGCATAATAATTCATACTTAATATTGACTTAGTGATCTCTTAATGATAATCTACGTGGTAAGACCACTAGGAGGAGTATTTATGAAGATAATTGTACTTATAAAAGAAGTTCCAGATATGGAAAAAGTAAGATTTGACAGTGAAAAAGGTGTTGTGGACAGGTCATCTGCTGAAGCTGAAATCAACCCCTTTGATCTAAATGCCCTGCAGGAGGCAGTTAATTTAAAAAACAAATTTGGAGGAGAGATAACTGTTATTACTATGGGGCTTCCAAGATCAGAAAAATCACTAAGAGATGCCTATGCTAGAGGTGCAGACAGGGGAATTCTTTTAACGGATAGAAAATTTGGTGGAGCTGATACATGGGCAACAGCCAATACCATTGCCGCTGAAATTAGAAAAATAAAGGATTATGATCTTATTATTTGCGGTGAGAAATCTGTTGATGGGGATACAGCTCAAGTTGGGGCAGAAGTAGCTGAATTTTTAAATATACCCCATGCTTATTATGTTGAAAAAGTTAATGCTGTTTCAAGAAGTGAAATTGAAGTAACCATTGAAAATATTTGTGGAAAAAAACAAAATAGAAAAATGAAAATACCAGCACTAATAAGTGTAACTAAGAATATCAATTATCCTGAGTTACCTTTATTAGAAAGGAAACTTGAATCATTAAAAATTGAAATAGAAAAATGTTCTTTAGAAAACCTTTATGGTTATATAAAAGAGGAAGAAGCAGGTTTTAACGGTTCTAAGACTAAAGTTGTTAAAATAGCGGTACCAAAGGAAGTAAAGCGCGAAAGTAAAATTTATAAAGGCAATTTAAATTGTTATATGAAAGATGTAATTCATATGATGAAAGACAAAAATATAATATGAGGTGGTGACAACATGAAAGATTATAAGGGTATTCTCATTTATGTGGAACAAAATGAAGGCATTATACACAAAGTAAGTTATGAACTCATTAATAAAGCAAAGGAACTCTGCAAACAGAGTAATTCACCTCTATACTGTCTGGTTCTTGGAGATGAAGGCATAGATGTTAAAGAGCTGAATTACTGCGGAGCAGATAAAGTATTTTACATGAAAGATGGATGTTTTGAAAATCCGGAAGAATATCTGTTTAAGGAGAACATAGTTAAATTTGTGAAAGAATACAAACCAGAAACAATATTGATAGGCGCTACTAATTTTGGACGTTCTCTTGCACCTAGAATTGCAGCAGCTTTGAAAATAGGGCTTACGGCAGATTGTACGGATTTAAAAATGGATGAAGATGGAAAAGTTATACAAGTTAGGCCAGCCTTTAGTAATAATATCTTTGCTCATATAAAATCCAAAGGCTTTCCCCAAATGGCTACAGTGAGGTACAAAGAATTTAATGAGGCAGAGAGAAATGAAAAAAGGGACATAAATGTTTCAGTAATAGAACCTTATGTTAGGTCATATGACAAAGTAAGCTGGATACAGAAGTTTAAGGAAGAAAATTTTGATATTACAGAAGCAGAAGTTGTAGTTGCTGCTGGCAGGGGAATTAAAAAAGCAGAAGATTTACATATGCTTCATAAACTTGCCTCATTACTTGGCGGCGAAATTGGAGCATCAAGGGCTCTTGTAGATACAGGAATGATTGGAAGTACCCATCAAATAGGCTACAGTGGAAACAGGGTAAAACCAAAGCTTTACATAGCCTGTGGTATATCCGGTGCTCCACAGCATATAGCAGGTATGAAGGAATCAGAAGTTATTGTTGCCATTAACAGTGATCCTTCTGCACCCATATTTAATATTGCAGACTACGGATATGTAGGAGATTTATATGAAGTTATTCCGAAAATGATTGAAAAAATAAACTCAAGTAAATAAAGGAGGCTTGGTGATGGAACAAGGAACAATTGATTATTTAATAAATACTGTTGGCAGCGACTTTGTAATAACAAATTCTGAGCAAAAGTTATCTTATATGTATGATGAAATAGAACATAATGTAAGACCTAAGGTAAATATGGACTCGATAGTTGTAAAGCCGCTTAATTCAAAGGAAATATCTGAAATTGTAAAATATGCAGGTGAAAACAAAATTCCTATTGTAGTACACGGTGGTGGGACAGGACTCTGTGGAGGTGTTAGTCCAATAAAAGAAAGTATTGTAATTTCAATGGAAAGAATGAATAAAATCGTTGAAATAGATGAGAAAAATATGATGGCAGTAGTTGAAGCAGGTGTTACACTGGCTCAGCTGATTGAAGAATTGGAAAAGCACAGCGGAATATGTTTTCCTGTGCACCCTGGAGACGAGGGAGCACAAATGGGAGGTATGGTTGCAACCAATGCAGGCGGAGCAAGAGCTGTAAAGCACGGTATTATGAGAAATCATATAAAAGGTATTGAAGTAGTTCTCCCAAATGGTGAAATACTAAACCTTGGAGGGAAATTACTTAAGGATAATACAGGATATAACCTTTTACAATTGATTATGGGAAGTGAAGGAACTCTTGCCATTATAACAAAGATTACTTTTAGATTGTATCCTGAAGATAAGTTTACGGCTTCCATAGTGCTAGCTTTTGAAAATATAAGTGATGCCTCAAATGCAGTTCTCGAAATTATGAAAAATGGAGTTGCTCCACTTGCAGTAGAATATCAGGACAGATATTTAAATGTAAAATCTGCCGAAATACTTGGACTTCACTGGCCTCTTGATAAGGGCATGGCTGATCTTCTTATTATTTTATCAGAGAAAAGTGAGGAAGCACTATACGCTTCCTGCCAAATAATTAATAATGTATGCAAGAAATATAATGCAAGTAAAGCTGTATTTGCAGGTACTAAAAAGGAGCAGGCTGAAATGCTTGCCATAAGAAGCGGCAGTTATGAAGTAATAAAGGAGAATATTGCCTATTCCTTTGATATGGCAGTTCCGGCAGGATATATGCCTGATTTTTTAAATGATTTGTGGAAGCTTGTGGATTCCTACGGTACAAAGTCTTATATAACAGCACATTTGGCTGATGGAAATGTACATAATGATATTTATATGGTGGATGGTAAAAATCCTGAATATCTAGAAGAACTTAAAATGAAAATGTACAAACTCTGCTTTAAATATGGCGGTACTTTAACCGGCGAGCACGGCATAGGAAAGTTAAGAATAAGGGATTTAACTTTTCAGAAGTCGAAAGCAGAAATTGAGCTTATGAAAAGCATAAAAAGGGTATTTGACCCGAATAATATTCTCAATCCAGGTACAGTGCTGGAAATGTAACTGTAAAATTATAGAGTTTCTAATTTAAAGTTAGATTTATATACATTAATAGATTATTAGTAATTGAAAATTATGTTTAAGTTAAGAATTAATAATGAAAAATTAATAGTGAAGGATGATTTTTAGCCGTCGCAAAAAATCTATATTAACTATTAATTCATAACTATTAATTCTTAATTCATTTTCTTAAGCAATTCCATATCTATTTTTTTAAGATGATTCTTTAAAGCCTCTTCGGCACCATTGGGGTTGTGGCTTTCTATAGCTCTAAGGATGCATAAGTGTTCTTCGTATATATTAGGTATAGATTTTTCTTCGTATATTGAAATATTCACGGTTTTGTCAATAAAAATATCCATTAAGTAGGAAAGACTGTTCCATGTAGTGATAAATAATTCATTACCTGACAATTTAATGATTTCATAGTGGAATTCTTTATCAAATTCTGCTTTTTTACTTTCATCATTTTCATTTATCATGTTTTTATATATTTTATACAATTTTTTTATGTCTTGTTTTGAGGCATTTTTGGCAGTAGCTTTTACAGAGGAAGATTCCAGGACTTCTCTAAGATCAAATAAGTCTTCAATACTCCCATTGCTCAATTTAAAGGATATGGACAGCGGCTTATAGTAACTGTCATTAATATTGTTAGATATAAAGTTTCCCTGACCATGCTTCCTTTCGATTAAGCCAATTATCTCGAGAGCTTTTAAAGCTTCTCTTAAAGCTGGACGTCCAACCTTCCATATTTCTGTTAGTTGTCTTTCAGGCGGTAATTTATCGCCAATTTTCAATTCATCATGTAATATCATATTTTGTATTTTTTCAATAATAGATTGAACTACATTTTTATTTTCAGTGCTTTCAGACATAGTAACTCCTTTGCATATTTAAGTCTATATAATGTTATCATAACTGGGTCAGAAATTGAAGTGTATGCTGAAGATGTATGTGATGAGAAGTTTAAAGTTAGGGCAATTTCAAATGAAATTGAATAAGAATCCTGTTAATAAACATCAGGTGGAGTTTAAAACTCCGCCTGATGTTTACTAACATATTATTTTTTCTTCCCACCATGTATAATCTACAGTTGCTGCAGCAGACTGATTAGGAGTTTCAGGGTTTGATAAGAAAATTAGAAATGATCCTCCAGGAGGAAATATAAACTTTCCCACTTCCTCATCACCAACTGTAACGTCTGGAAGAGCTCTTCTAACGAAAGCTTTTTTACCTCCAAGGGGCTCATTAATTACATTAATTGCCTCAAATAATCCTATTTTGGGTTTAGGCGGTGGACAAAGAGCTGTATTGCCAGGAATTACTGTTGTAACTCTTATTGCATTTCCTGATGGCTGACTATTAAACCATATTTGGGCTCTTATTGATGATTTTCCTGTATTTGAAACCTGCCAAGAATAAACATGTAAGTTAACACCTGAATTATTAGGATTGAATAAACCTGCCCATGCACTTTTACCATTCCCAAATTCTAGTTCATCTGTAGCCCCAACAAAATATTTTCCTTGAAGTGATAGATACAAAGCATATGGCATACTGGCTACTTGAGTTATTGGATTTGCTAAAAGAACTGATTTTTTGTTGTTATTGCAGCTTCCCATTTGAGATAATGCCTCCTATTCTCTATTTGATTTCTTGAATTTTTTCTTCCGACCATCCAAAAGCGACTCGACCTTCTCCAATTTCATTTGATTCTTCTAAATTTGACAAGGAAATAATAAATGATCCTCCTGGTGGAAATATAAATTTACCAACTTCTTCACTTGCAATTGTAACTTCCGGAGTAACTTTCCTTGTAAATACATTGTCTCCATCATAGGGCTCATTAAGTGCATTATTTGCTTGAAGTAAATTTACTCTTGGTATTGGTAATGGCTTAAGAGCAGTATTGGAAGGTGTCACCAATTCTGATTTAACAGGCTCACCAGATGGTTCTGCATTAAACCATATCCGCGCTGTTAATGGCGACTTTCCCACATTTGTAACAGTCCAAACATATATATGAAGATTTACTCTAGAATTAACTGGATTTACTAATCCTGCCCATGCTATATTTTTATCTTGAAATTTCATATCATCTGTATATCCTACAAAGTACTTTCCTTGAAGTGATAAATATAAAGCATAAGGCATATCAGCCACTTGAGTTATTGGATTGGGCAAAAGAATTGAATTTTTATAATTTTCCACTTTTATCACGTCTCCTATTAAGGTATTTTCTTATGAAAAATACACTTCTTAGTCATATAATATTTGTACTATATAAGTTTTGTGAGAGCATGTCCAATAAAAACATTATGAATAATTTGTTATCGTTGATCATAAATAGCATCACTATTGCAAGTTAAAAGCCATTTTAATTTATTTAATAAACAAATCTTTTTATTTATAAAAATTTAAAAGTGCATTTTTGACATCAATTATGCTATAATTATGATTGTAAAATATAAAAGGAGGTAAATATAATGAATAAAAAGTTATCTAAAGATGCATATGGCGGCGTAGCTGGTAAAGACTATGTTCCTTACATATCCGATGGCTCTAAATCTGGTGGAAATGTTGCTGTATTAACAATCGGTATTATTCTAGCTGTACTATTTGCAGCATCTACTGCCTATTCAGGTATGAAATCAGGGCTTACAGTTGCTGCTGGTATACCTGGATCTATAATAGGATCTGTATTTATAGCTATATTTGCTAAAAAGAAAGGTATCCTTGGCAAAAATTTGGTTCAAGGTATGTCAAGTGGTGGAGAATCAATTGCTAGTGGTATGATATTTGTTTTACCTGCAATAATTTTAATAGGTTCAAAATTTTCTTTCTTGGAAGGCTTTGTTGTTGGTGTAGGAGGAGTTTTATTTGGAATAGGAATAGCTTCTCTTGTTTACAATTATTTAATAATTGAAGAACATGGTAAATTAATGTACCCTGAGTCAATGGCCATATCTGAAACACTTGTTGCTTCAGAAGGTGCTAAAGAATCAGTAAAGTATATGGGAATAGGCTTTGGAATAGGTGGTATTATAACTGTTTTTACTAGTTCATTCTTAAATGTAGCTAATGATGTTATAAGCTATGTAAACGAGTCTTTTTATAAGTGGAAATTTGAAGTTGAAGCTAACCCTCTATTATTAGGTATAGGATTTATAGTTGGCATAGATGTTTCCTTAACTATGTTTGCTGGTTCTATATTATCTAACTTTGCTGTTACACCTTTAATAGGTTATTTCGTTTCTCTTGGAAAAGGCGGTGCAACTGTATGGAATAATTCACATGTTGCTTTAAGTGCCATGCAAGTTAAGGATATAACAGGCAGTTATGTAAAATATATCGGAGCAGGTATGATGCTTTCTGGCGGTTTTATAGGTGCTATAAAACTTATACCAACTATAGTATCTTCTGTAAAGGAAACTCTTGGTGCCAAGTCTTCAAAGGGTTCTGGTAGTTCATCTGCTGAAAATTTAATATTATTTGGTGGTATAATAATAGGATTCGTAGGTGGCTTCATGATATCTGGTGGTAATATACTAATGGCAATAATTGCTTCTATTTTATCACTGTTGTTGTCAATGCTATTTGTTATAGTTTCTGGTCGTTTAACTGGTACTATAGGAACTTCAAATCTTCCTGTATCCGGTATGACTATAGCTTCTATAGTTATTGTAACATTATTATTTGTTACAATGGGATGGAAAAGTTCTGTAAATAACAGATCTTTACTTTTATTTGGTACATTTATAGTTACCGCTATATCTGCAGCTGGTGGTTACTGTCAATCACAAAAAGTTACTTTCCTAATTGGTGGTGACAAAAATGAAATGCAAAAATACTTTACTATAGCTGGTATAGTTGGTGCTGCAGTAGTTACTGGTGTTATACTATTACTTTCAAGTCAACTTGCAATGACTGGTGATAACGTACCATTTGCATTACCTCAAGCTAATCTAATGTCAACATTAACGGGTGGTATAATGTCAGGTAGTTTGCCTTGGGTTATGATAATTGTTGGTATTGTTATGGGAGTTACTTTATTCTTATTAAAACTTCCGGTAATGACAATTGCAATAGGATTCTATTTGCCAATATCTACAAATGCCATAATATTGATAGGTGCATTTGTTCGTCTATTTGTAGAAAAGACTTCTAAAAGTGAAAAACAAAAAGAATCCAGAGTTTCTAATGGTATAAGTTTATCTTCTGGACTCGTTGCTGGTGGTTCCATAATAGGACTTGTAGGCATAATACTTATAAATGTATTAAAAGTTGTAAAAGTAGGTGAACCGAGTGGATTTGCTGCTTCTAATGGAATGGGATATGTAGTATTAGCAGCGTTAATAATAGCTTCCATAATACCTATAATGAAGAGTAAGGAAAAAAATGCCGAATAACAACGAAGAGGTATTAAATATAATATTTAAAATCTCTGATAATTTAGAATATGAGGTAGATGAAGACAGCATTGTGACTATACTTGAAAAACAAGATCATAAGATTCAAAAGTTCTTTAGAAAAATTAAATTTAGAATTCCAGAATACAAAAAAATTACTCTGGACGAATATTCAAGTTATGTGTTTTTACAGATAGATGGAAAGAAAACTGTAAAAGCTATTGGAGAAAATTTAGAAGCAAAGTATGGTGATAAAGTTGATCCGCTTTATGAAAGATTGTTGTTATTTTTAAATCATATCAATGTTAATTGTCACTATATAGAAAAAATAAATTAATTATAAAAGATGGCACTATGTGATAGCTGCCATCTTTATTTTTATGGATTTTTATCAACTTCAAATAGAATATATAAGCAAGTATGCTATTGACATATTTAGAGAAAAGTAATAAGATTATATCAGTTGATTATGATTATCAATATCAATTGCAAAAACTGTACGTAAAAATTTTACTATTTTTAGGAGAGTGATATTATGGCCAATAGTATAGGACTTAATGAAGTTAAAATTAAATCAAGAGTTAAGGTAGTTCAAATATTACCTGAAAGTAAAGTAAGAAAAAAAATTATGGACATGGGTATTGTAAGAGGAACCGAAATTATTGTGGCAGGAAAAGCACCCATGGGTGATCCAATAGAACTTCAGGTTAGAGGATACAGCTTAAGTTTAAGAAAAAATGAAGCAAAAGATATTTTAGTAGAGCTAGTATAAAAAATTTGTTAGGAGGTGATTCATATGATTGAAAGCAATATGCCGTTAAATGCTGTTTCAATGGGGAGAAGCGCCGAAATAAAAGATGTAGTTGGCAGTGAAATTATGTGCAAGAAGCTTATGGAAATGGGACTTAGTAAAGGAACTATAATTAAAATAATGAATAATGACATAGGACATTTGGTAGTAAAACTTGGTGAAACCAGGCTTGTACTTGGGCGTTCAATGGCACAAAAAGTTATGGTTAGAGAAGTTTAAAGTTAATATATTGGAGGCTTGATAATGAATAAAAATTTGGTTATTGCTTTAGCGGGCAATCCTAACTGCGGTAAAACTAGTTTATTTAATGAACTTACAGGCTCAAGACAGCATGTAGGGAATTGGCCGGGTGTTACAGTTGAGAAAAAAGAGGGAAAATTAAAATTTCAAGGTAGAGATATAACAGTAGTTGATTTGCCAGGAACGTATAGTTTAGGGTCATATTCAGAGGATGAAGTTGTAGCTCGTGATTTTATACTTAAAGAAAAACCTGATGTAGTTATTAATGTAGTAGATTCCTGCAATCTTGAAAGAAATTTATATCTTACGATGCAGATTCTTGAAACTGGAGCTAAAGTAGTTTTAGCACTTAATATGATGGATGAAGCTAAAAATAAAGATATAAAAATCGATGCGAAAAAATTATCCAGTGCTATTGGAATACCAGCAGTTCCAACAGTAGCAACTAAAGGTCAGGGAATAAATGGGTTAATAAGTGAAGCTGTTAAGCTTGGAGATTTAAAAGAGTATAATTTATATAAAATTGATTATGGTGCTGAAGTAGAAAGAGAAACAGGAAAAATAGAACTTGCTTTTTCAGAAGCAGCTGCAGCTCTTGAATATCCATCTTCCTGGACAGCATTAAAGCTTATAGAAAATGATGAATATATAAATAAATATGTGGGTGAGAAAGTAAAAGCAAATGAAATAAAGAAACAGGTTCAAAATAGTATAGAAAAAATTACTAAGTCTATTGGCTATGAGCCGGATGCTTTTATAATTGACAAAAGGTATGAAAAGATAAGCAGTGTTGTTAAAGATAGTGTAAAGAAAAATACAGTTGTTAAAGAAACTGTTTCGGATAAAATAGATAAAGTAATTACTAATAAATGGCTTGGAATACCTATATTTGCACTTATAATGTTTGGTGTTTATCAGATTTCAATAGGTCTTGGTAATGGCCCACTTGCTGATTTAGTAAATGACTGGATAGGTAAGTTTGGAGCTAGCGTGGATTTTGGACTTCAACATATAGGGGCACCTGAACTTTTGGGCGATTTTATTAGGGATGGTATTTTTGGTGGTGTTGGTTCAGTACTTGGATTTATGCCTATGATTTTGATAATGTTTTTCTTAATATCCCTTCTGGAAGACAGCGGATATATGGCAAGAGCTGCTTATGTAATGGACAGGCTCATGAATGCAGTTGGGCTCCATGGTAAAACAGCAGTATCACTTATAATTGGATCAGGTTGTAATGTTGCAGGAATAATGTCGGCAAGAACTCTTGAAAACAAGAAGGATAGAATGATAGCTATTTTAATAAGTCCTTTCATTTCATGTCCGGCAAGGCTTGAAATTTATGGATTATTTATTGGAGCATTCTTTGCAAACAAAACAGTAGGTATATTTAGTGAAGGCGGACTTATTGTATTTATACTCTATGCTTTAGGTATTGCAGTTGCAATATTGATGGGGAAATTTTTTAGTTCAAAAGTATTTAAAGGTGAAAATTCATATTTTGTTATGGAATTACCTCCATATCGTATACCAACTCTTAAAGGAATTTTAATTCATATGTGGGAAAAATCAAGTCACTTTTTAAAGAAGGCAGGAACCGTTATTTTAGTTGTATGTATAGTTGTTTGGATTCTTACTAATTTACCAGCAGGTGCACCACAAGACAAAACTATATTAGCAAGATTAGGATCATTAATAGCTCCTATATTTAAACCAGCAGGTTTTGGAACATGGCAGGCAGGAGTTGCACTTATTACAGGATTTGCAGCTAAAGAAGCCGTTGTTGGTACTTTTGGAACAATTTATGGAGTAGAGGAAGGAGTACATCTCTTCCATGCAATACAAAATACTTTTACACCGCTTACAGCAATGTCATTTATGGTAATGTGCCTTTTATATGTACCATGTGTTGCAACTATAGGAGCAGTAAAAAGTGAAACAAATTCAAGTAAATGGACATGGGCAGCAGTAGGGTATACTTGTGCAATTGGATGGATATGTGCAGTAATAGTATACCAGGTAGGAAGATTGATGGGATTTGTTTAAATTACACTTTTAATGAGAATGAATATTAATATCATTAAAAAGAAATACGAAAGGATGATTTTTATGATTATGAAAATTTTGAAGAGACTTTCAAAAGGAGGATTGTATTCAAATAAAATTATGGCTAAAGAACTTGGAATAGATGAAAGCATGGTAGAACAAATGATATCCCAGCTTGAAAGACTTGGATATATAAAGCGAGATAATATGAATGCTTCATCAGGTTGTGATTGTGGGTGCTGCGATTCAAAAAAGAAAAAAAGTTGCTGCAGTGGTAAAGACAATATAAGCATAGATTTGTGGAAGCTTACGGAGAAGGGAAAAGCAGTAGTTGCTGGATAAAAATTGCTTTTATATTGATAATGATAGTCAACAAATAAAACTGATTATAAGGAGGATTAAGTTATGAAAAAAATATCAATTATTTATTGGAGTGGTACAGGAAATACTGAGACTATGGCAAAAGCAATACGAGAAGGAGCCAAAAGTGAAAATATAGATGTTAAACTTGTTGGTGTAGGCGAAGCAAGTGTAGAAGATGTGTCAGGTGCAGATATTGCTGTCTTTGGATGCCCTGCAATGGGTGATGAACAGCTTGAAGAAAATGAAATGGAACCATTTATAAAATCTATTTTACATGATATTAAAGATAAAGATATTGCTCTATTTGGTTCATATGGTTGGGGTAGTGGAGATTGGATGACTAACTGGGAAGAGCAGATGAAGGAGTACGGAGCAAATCTCGTAGAAGAAAGCCTTATAATAAATGAAGAACCGGATGATGATGAACTAGAAAAATGTAAAAAACTGGGTGAAAGATTAGCAGAAAAATAAAAATTTTTAAATATAGGGGAGGTTATTTATGAGTAGAGAACAAGTAGATAAATTTTTTAATATAATTAATGAGTATAATGATTTTGAATACTTATTGTATGTGATAATATGCCATTGTGCTCCAACTTTAAAAAGACAAAAAATAGCCTCCCTCATTATATTTAGTGATAATGGAAGAAAGCTAAATTTAATATGGGAAAAATATAAGGATAGAATAAAAGAAAATTTAAGGATTAGTTTTTTTGAATTGCGCAGGAATAAAAAAAATATAACAGTATTATTCTATAACGATAAAATGTTGGAGACAAGTATAAAGTGTCAAAAAAATATAGATTTTCTAAATAGGTTTGGATATACAAATGAAATGGATCTTAACCAATGTTTATGTCATTTAAGTAAAAGGTTTCAGAAAATATGTCCACACGAGATAGGCGTATTTCTAGGGTACCCTATAGAAGATGTAATAACATTTGTAGATTGCCCTAGTATAAAGTGTAAGATGATAGGCTATTGGAAGGTTTACCATGATGTAGAAAATGCTAAAGCTATTTTTAATAGCTATGATTTAATAAAGAAAAAAATAAGGTGGCTTATTCTTAAGGGATATAAGCCTACTCAATTAATACATGATTGAAGAAGTTACTGCTACTATAGAAGAGCTTACATCTAAGGTTGTGGTTTTAAATGGAGTTGCAAACAAAATGTAAATAATATGATGATTGGTAAAAGTGATTTTAAAGTTTATTTTATGTGACGTTTTGACTCAGTTTTATGGAGGCTGCTGAAAAAATCACTTTTATAGCAAAATTGAAACACAATTATACGTCTTATAAGATGTGATTTTTGAAAAAGCAGCCTCGTTTGATAATATGAATTTAATAATTTAATATAAAATCTGCAGCTTTAGCTGCACCTCCCAAGCTTTTTATTTTATCTGAATATATTTTAAGATTTTGTTTAAATGTATTATCTTTAATAATTTTTGTACACGTTTTTAAAAGAAATTCTTTATTGAAATTATATATACCAGGATTTAATGCACAACCTATTTCAGAAGCCTTCTCAGCATTAAAGTAGCGTTCAAAATGTTTCCCAGGAAAAATAATTGCAGGTACTTCATTTTCAATGCATTGTACTGTTGTATTTTGACCACCATGATGAATAGCAATATTTGCTATTTTTAGGACTTTGTCTGATGGAACCATATTCATAAAGTGTACATTTCCAGTATTAGAGTTTATACTACCCTTAAATCTAGGGTTTCCTCCTGCTGTAACTATAACATCGAATTCTGAACCTAGGAAAGTATCTAAAATTATTTTTTGGTATATATCTGGAGTTATTGCTCCTGCACTTAAATACACATATATTAATGGACGCTTTTTTTCAAAATTGAAGTTGGATTTTATAAAATTTTTAGGTATTATTGAGCCTAAAAATATATATTTTGAACTGTCTTTTAAATCCTCAAGCTCAGGTATGCTTGGAACAAAAATTTTATTGGAATTATAATCTTGATTAAGCTCACATATATTTTTGATAGTTTTTAAATTTAAAGTTTTTAGAAGCTCATTATAATATTCAGCATATATTTCATCAGCTTTATTAGAAAATCCAAAATAACAGAAATCTGTTTTACCTGGAGTACCGCCAGTACAAAAATATGGTATGTCCATTTTCTTTGCAACTATAGGCATCACAGTTTCAAATTCTCCGAATATTAGATCTGGCTTAAAATTTTGCACTAGTGTCATTTCTTCTTTAAAGGTATTTTGTACATATTCCTTGGAAATAAGGCCTTTAAATCTTATTACATCACATAAGCTGCTAATAGAAAATTTATGTGCGTGTGAACTTTCTTTAACAGTATTATAATTTTTTTGCTGCCATAATTTTGGTATAGGTGGCTTATATCCTTGTATAACCTTATATCCACAGGCTGCGGCATAGTCTGCTTCTCTTCCTGCAGCTCTAAATAGTATGCTGCAGTCTAGCTGCTTTTTTTTAATTTCGTCTGCTATAGCAATTAATCTGGTTATACTACCCAAAGCTTCAATAGAGGCTATTCCTGGTGTAAACAATATTTTTTTCAAATTAAACATCTCCTAATTAAATTTTATTTATTCCATTTATGAAAAGGTCTATAAACGTACTAATTTTACACTTTAGTTCCTCATCAGAAAGTTTTTCTCTTAAAAAGAGTTCATGAAAAAAAACAAAATTGAAAAAAGCACTATATATGAATTCTGCTGCAGATTCTGTATTAACTTTTCTGAAGTAACCTTTATTTATACCTGAAATTATATAGTTTTCTAGAGGACCATTTAAATTTGGAGCTGATTTTTCAAGTAGAGAAAGATCTGGCCTGTTTCCGGATTTATCCATAGCATAGAGATAATGAAACTCTAACATGTTTCTTTCGGTAACATTTTTATAGAAGAATATAAAATAATCTATGAGTTCATTTCGATAATTTTCACTTGCTTCTTTGGGAATTCCTAAAATTTCTACTGAAGTGAAAATTTTAGAATATATAGCTTCAATTATTTTCTTCTTATTAGGGAAAATGCAGTATATCATAGTTTCACTAATTCCAATAGCATTTGCAATATCTTTGGCGGTAAAACTATACCCCTTTTTTAACATAAGTTCTTTTCCAATGCTTACAATTTGTTCTGCTCTTTCTTCACGGCTCATCCTTGATTTTGAATTACTTTTCAATTTTATCCTCCTGTAATCTAAATGTTTATTACTTAGTAAGTACTTAGTAAGTATAGAGCAGCTATTTTTTATTGTCAAGTAAGGGGAGTTATATTGACTTGTTGATTTTATTATATCAATTTATATGTGAAAGAGGTGTTGACATGAAAAAAATAAGACATAAAATTTTACTAACATTTTTGATTACTTCTTCATTATTTATTATACTTGCTGGAGTATATAATATAAATAATCTTATCCAAGTGGATAAAAGTGAAATATCAACTCTACGCACCACATTGTTTGATGACTATAATAAAATGATAAAAAATGAAGTAGAAACAGCTGAGAGTGTTTTGAATACATATTATGATTTATATAAAGAAGGAAAATTAAGTCAAGAAGAAGCAAAAAAAGCTATTAAGAATTTGAGATACAATAAAAATGGATATTTTTGGATTGATGATACAAATGGAATACTTGTGGCACATCCTATGCAGCCTAAAGAAGAAGGAACAAATCGAATTAATGTTAAAGATTCAAATGGTACTGAATTGATGAAAGAAATTATAAGTGCAGCAAGAGATGATAAAAATTCCGGATATACAAATTTTATGTGGAATAAGCCGCAGAAAACTGGAACTAATAAATTGGTTCCTAAAAGAGTATATTCCAAGTTGTTTAAGCCTTGGAATTGGATTATAAGCACTGGAAATTATGTTGATGATATTAATTCAGTTATTAATTCAAAAAATGAAGAACTTAGGAATAATTTATATAGGAATATTAATACTGCAGTAGCTTTTATCGTTGTTTCATTACTTATGGTTTTCTTAATTTCCGTAGTTCTAAGCAAAAAAATATCTGATCCTATTGTTAAATTGGTAAAAGCCTTTAAAAAAGATAAAAATGGACAAATTAATATGCAGGAAATTAAACTGAATTCCAGGGATGAAATTGGTTTGTTGGCGGATACGTTAAATGAAATGTCGTCACAAGTTAAAAGTTTTGTGAGAGGAGTTGTTTTAGAAGCTAAGAAGGTTCATGGTAGTACTGATGCTGTAAATGAAGATTTATATTCTTTGAATTTAAAAATACAAGAAATATCTAAAATAATTGGGGAGTTATCTGCAGATGTTGAAGAAACAGCATCATCAACGGAAGAAATAAATATTGTTTCAGGAGAAATAGAAAGATCAGTAGAAAATATAGCTGATAAAGCAGAGGATGGAGCTGTGTCAGCTGGCAAGATAAGTACTAAAGCAATTACTTTGAAAGAAAATTCTATTAAGCTTAAAAATGAAGCAAATGAAACATGCTTAAAAATTAGAAACATGATGAGTGAAGCATTGGAGAAAATAAAAGAGACTGAAAAAATTAAAACATTAACTGGTGTAATTTCAGATATATCTTCTCAAACTAATTTGTTGGCTTTAAATGCGAGTATAGAATCTGCAAGGGCGGGAGAAGCAGGAAAAGGTTTTGCTGTTGTAGCTGAAGAAATAAGAAAACTAGCAGAAAATTCAAAAATGACTGTAAATGAGATACAGAATACGATTGATAGAACATCTGAAGCTGTAAATAATCTTGTGAATATTTCTACAAAAACATTGATATATATTGAGACAAAGGTCTTAAGTAGTTATGATGACACAGTTATAGTTGGAGAAAATTATGATAAGGATGCAGTATATGTTAACAATCTAGTATCAGATCTAAGTTCAACTTCAAAGCAACTTTTAACATCAATGAAAACTGTATCAGAGTCAATAAATGAAATAGCAGAAATAACTAATGAAGGTGCAGTAGGAACAAGTGAAGTTGTAGATAAGATATCAAAAATAGAAAATAACGCCAATAATGTGAAAAACGAAATGGATAATTTAGAAGAGAGTGTTGGGCATTTAAACAATCTTATATTAAAGTTTAAAATATAATTGAATTGTTTAAAGGGCTAAAATAATGGGCATAGTATATTTCTGTATATCCCATACCCATTTGATAAATTCACTACTTACTATTTTCAGAATAAAATTTTAGAGCTTCTCCAATAAATTTAGAGGCACCACTTTTGTGTTTTTTATCAAAAACTTTGATATACGCAGGCTTTGAATAAAGATCAGCCATAGTTCCCAAAAAGTTATCTCCCACATCTACGTTTAAAGCTTTATGCTGTTTTTTGTATGTATCTGCAATTTCAGAAACAATTTGTTGAATTTCTTTTGAAGAAGGATCTTTGCTTAAATCAGATGCAAGCTTTTCATATAGTTTCTCCAATTTAGGTTGATTATCTTTTAAATAAAATTTTAGAGCTTTTCCAATAAATTTACATGCACCGCTGCCATATTTTTTATCGAAGTCTTCTATCCACTCAGGATTTAATAAATAACTTTTTGACATATAGTACCAGCGATCGTCTCCCTTATCACCTTTAAAAATTTCATAATCCTTTTTAGCTGTATTTGTTATTTCTTCAGCAATTTGTTGAATCTCCTTTGAAGAAGAATCTTTACTTAGGTCAGATACAAGCTTTTTGTATAGTTCCTCTAATTTGGGATGATTATTTTCCAGGCAGTCTTTTTTAAATTTATCATATTGCTCTGCTATATTCTGCATAACACTATTGTTGAGGTTTTTCTTTGCAGCCTCAACATATCTTTCAATACTTCCATATTGCTTTATAGCGCTTTTAGCAATTTCAGCTTCATTAGCTTTCATTGTTTCAATCATTTCATCAAATTTATCTATACTACCCCAGTTTTTAATTACTCTATCTTTATTTTCTTTCTTGAATTCTTCTAATACATTATAATATTCACTCATGTCAAATTCTTTAAAACTCATTGTATTCGCTCCTTTTAAGGTTTTATTTATAAGCTCTATCAAACCATTTAATCTATCTCGTTTTAAAATGATTAGTTTCTTATGATTTTTTAGAGCTTCCATCTTATCGAAGTGAGGACTTGTTATGATTTCTCTAATTTCCTTTAGTGGTAAATCAAGTTCCTTAAAAAATAAAATCTGCTGCAGAGTTTCAAGAGCTTCATCGTCATAAAGCCTATAACCTGCTTCTGTCAATTTAGTTGGTTTTAATAATCCAATTTTATCGTAGTGGTGCAGCATACGCACACTTATTCTTGTTAAATCAGAAACCTGTTTTACTGTTCTCATAACTTCACCTCAAACTTTGATTTTAGAGCTTTAATACTGCCTAATACTCTGCCGGCATGAATTTTATTAGTATTTTTAACCCTTAATTATATATTACACTATGACATAATGTTAGGGTCAATACTTTTAAAAATATTGTGAAGCAATAAATTTTTGAGATAGGATTCTAGCACATCTTCTTTTGAAGTAAAGTTATGATAAAAAGTTTTTTCCCCAAATCTGCGTGAGCAACTAATTTTAACAGTTAAAATGGTAAATTGTTTAAAAATAGATGGATTTGAATATTGTTGAAATAGAAACAAAAGTTTAATATAATATTGTTAATGTGTCAACAGATGGGAGGACAAACCATGAACAGGAATAAAGCGGAACATATCATAAAGGGTTTTAGTGATGTATATAATAAAATGGTTTCACTTAATAAGTTTAAGATGGAAGCTAGTCTTAAAGAATATACGTCTTCTGAAGTGCATTGTATCGAATATATTGGAGAAAATATAGATTCTAACGTGACAAAACTTGCTGAAGCCTTTTATATGACTAGGGGTGCTATAAGTAAAATAACCAAGAAGCTCATAAAAAAAGGGGCAATTGAAAGCTATCAGAGGCCAGATAATAAGAAGGAAATTTATTTTAGGCTTACTAAACAGGGGCAGAAAACTTATAAAGTCCATGAGGGATTGCACAAAGAGTTTCAAGAGCGAGATAAATCTGTATTTGAGCAGGTAACTGAGGAACAATTAGATATGATGCTTAACTTCATGGAAAAGTATAGTAGGCACTTGGATGCAGAAATAAAGAAACAAGGTCTAGACATAAAAGATCAAAATGATTTTCAATAGTGTGATTGTATCAAAAAATAATTTAAAGCAGAGCTGTATGAAAATGCTGGAATATCAGCGATTTCATATAGCTTTATTTTATTGTTGACAGGGAAACAATAAAATGATAGAATGATTATGTTGCCAAGGAAACAAAAAATATAATTTTTGGAGGGAGAATTTAAATGTCAATATTTAGATCATACAAAGAATTGAACACAGAACAGACCATAGATAAAAAGGCTTTAATATTCGGTATTATATCTATGTTTCTTTGCGGGTTAGGCTTCACTATCGCAGCACCTGTGATTCCATTCTTAGTTAAGCCTTATATAAGCAATCCTGGAGATCAAGCTATAGTTGTTACGCTGCTTACCTCTGTTTATGCAATTTGCGTATTTTTTGCAGCTCCAGTACTTGGAGCTTTCAGTGACAAATATGGTCGCCGCCCAGTGCTCTTAATATGCCTTTTTGGTTCATCAGTGGGGTACTTAGTTTTTGGTATAGGAGGAGCGTTATGGATACTATTTGCTGGACGTATAATAGATGGGGTAACAGGTGGGGACATAAGCACTATTTTAGCATACTTTGCAGATATCATTCCTCCAGATCAGAGAACCAAATACTTTGGATGGGCCAGTGCAGTTGTAGGCGTAGGTACTGTTATTGGACCAACTTTAGGTGGATTACTTGCTAAGTTTGGTTATTCTGTCCCAATGTATTTTGGAGCAATAATAACTATATTGAATGTTGTTTATGGATTCTTTTTTATGCCTGAGAGTCTTGATAAGAATAATAGGCTGAAAGAGATTACCTTTGTAAGACTTAACCCATTTACACAGCTCGTAAACATACTTTCTATAAAAAACTTAAAAAGACTGCTTGTATCAGCATTTTTACTTTGGATACCTAACGGGTCTTTACAGGCAGTTTTTTCACAATTTACAATGGATACCTTCAATTGGAAACCTGCAATAATTGGACTTATGTTTTCAATTATGGGATTTCAAGATATCATTTCACAAAGCTTAATAATGCCAAAGCTTTTGATAAAACTCAGTGATAAACAGATAGCAGTTCTTGGAATGGCTTCAGAGATTATAGGCTATGGTTTTATTGCAACATCAGCTTTGCTCTCATTTTATCCTATTCTTATCGCTGGAATGTTTATATTTGCTTTTGGTGATTCCATATTTGGGCCTTCGTTTAATGGGATGCTCTCCAAATCTGTCGCTTCCAGTGAACAAGGAAGGATTCAAGGAGGAAGCCAATCTATTCAAGCTTTAGCAAGAATCATTGGACCTATCATTGGAGGTCAAATATATGTAGCACTTGGACATGCTGCACCTGCTTTTATGGGTATGATACTTACAGCAGCAGCGATACCAGTTTTATATGAAGGTATTCATGTAAATAAGTAAATATAAAGTTTTTAGTATATAGTTATTATTTTATATATTCCAGAAATTTAATGCTTTACACTTTCTATGTAAATTTTAGAGTTTATGATATGCTTTAAGTAAATATTTGAAAGAGGAGAGTTTTTTACATGAATGAAAATGTAAATAATGTTTTATGGGAGAACCTTTTAAAAAGTAATGGGATTTCTCTTGATGAGGAAAGTATTGATTTATTGAGTAATATTTCTAAGCCTAGGGTATTAAAAAAGGAGATGTTCTTCTTACAGGAAGGTGAAAAATCTACTGAAATAGGTTTTATTATTAAGGGTGTCTTTCGATCTTATTATATTGACAAATCAGGTAATGATGTAACGAAATATTTTTATTTAGAAGGGGATATATTATTCTCTTATGCAGCATATCTATCTCAAAAAGAATCCATGTATTGTATACAAGCACTAGAAGATAGTGAAATTCTTGTAGTCAAAATTTCTGATTTTGAGAAAATAGTGGAAGGAAATTATCAATTACTTTTATTTTACAAAAAAATGATTGATAAGGTACTTGTCATAAAAGAAGAGTATGCAGTTAGTTTTAAATTATTAAACAGTGTAAAGCGTTATAAACAATTTCTTGATACATATCCTGGTTTGGAAGACCGTATTAAGAAGTGTCATCTTGCATCCTATTTAGGGATAACTCCTGTGTCCCTTAGCAGAATAAGAAGAAAATTAAATCTTAACAAATGATAATGCAGGAAATCTCTAGGTGATTTATGATGTAGTTAATTTTTATTACTGGAGGTTAATTGTTATGAAAGATGAAATAGTTGTTTTAATTACTGGATGTTCTACAGGGATTGGAAGAGAGCTTTGTAGTATATTGTTTCACAAAGGATGTACGGTTGTTGCAACAGCAAGAAATGTAGAAACTTTAAAAGATTTATCTGCATCCTTAAAATTATCACTGAATGTTACCCAAAAAGAATCTATTCACAGGACAATAAATCAAGTGATATCAAAGTTTCATAAAATTGATATTCTTATAAATAACGCAGGTTATTCACTTAGAGGAGCTTTAGAAGAAATTGATGTAAATAGTGCGAAAAGTATGTTTGATGTAAATGTATTTGGTATAATTAATATGGTTCAAGCAGTTGTTCCAGAAATGCGTAAAAAACGATGTGGAAAGATTATAAATATTGGTTCTATTTCAGGAAAATTTGCTCAACCTATTAATGGGACTTATTGTGCATCAAAATTTGCAGTTGAGGCATTAAGTGACACACTGCGTTTAGAATTGCACAGCTATAATATTGAGAGCACCGTCATTGAACCAGGTCCCATGAAAACCAATTTTTTTAACACATTAGTGGATAATTCAGGGGATCTTATGGGAAATTCCCAATCTTGTTATTCACATTTTTATAAATCAGATGATAAATATAGAAAAAAGCAAAAACAAGCTGATCCTAAAGAAGCAGCACAAGCTATTAGTAATATAATTTTGAAAAAACGAATTAATGCTCGTTATAAAGTTACTGTTCCCTTCATATATAGTATGGTTACATATTTTCCTGATTTCCTAAGAGAATATTTTATGAAAAAGAGATAAATAAAGTATTATTTTACTATTTATATTCATTGTCTCATAATATGATATTTAAATCAGATGAAATAATATGAAAATAATAGAGATTTATTGTATAATAAAAAAGGAAATTTATAAAAGTACAGGGAGTAGGATATGTATAAAATTTTAATTGTTGAAGACGATATGGCAATTGCAAAGTCAATGAAAAATTATCTCAGTGGATGGAATTATGAAACTGAATTTATAACTGATTTCAAAGACATTACTGCAGAATTCATTAAGTTTGGGCCACATCTTGTACTTTTGGATATATCCCTACCATTCTTCAATGGATATCATTGGTGCAGTGAAATTCGCAGGATATCAAGGGTACCTATTATTTTTATCTCTTCTATGTCCGATAATATGAATATCATTATGGCCGTAAATATGGGTGGTGATGATTTTATTCCCAAACCTTTTGATTTAAATATTCTTGTGGCAAAGGTGCAGGCATTGTTAAGAAGAACATATTCTTTTGGCGGAAAGATGGATATAATTGAGCATAATGGTGTAGTGCTAAATTTAAGCAGTGCTGCTATCGAATATGAAAATAAAAAAATTGAACTTACAAAAAATGAATTTAAGATACTTCAAATTTTGCTTGAGAATGTTGAAAAAGTAGTTCCAAGAGATGTTATTATGACAAGGCTTTGGGAAAGTGACAGCTATATAGATGATAATACTTTAACTGTTAATGTAACCCGTCTTAGAAAAAAACTTTCAGATGCTGGTATTTGTGACTTTATTAAGACAAAAAAAGGCATTGGATATATGGTGGAATAATATGAAAGAAAAATCTTTTTTACAGCTTTTATTATGTTATGTTAAAGGTCATAAAAAAGCAATAATTAATGTACGGCATTTTTATTGGAATCTTTGCTGTAGTATTTTCATTATATTCACTGCAGCTTGAGCCAGTTTTGTATGCCTTCTTTTTATCGTCAATTGCAGCTTTCCTTTTTATTATTTACGATTTTATTAAGTGCTATAAAAAGCATAATAAACTTTGTATTATTGAGAAAAAGATAAATATAGGGTTAGATAAACTGCCGGCAGCTAATAATTTAATTGAAGCTGACTATCAGAATGTTTTGCAGACACTTTATAAACAAAGTACGGAACTAATTTCAAAAACAGATATTAAGCAGTCAGAAATGATAGATTATTATACCCTATGGGCACATCAAATTAAAACACCTATTGCAGCAATGAGATTAATACTGCAAAGCGAATATAGTGAACAAAACAAGGAATTATTTGAGCAGACCTTTAAAATTGAGCAGTATGTTGAAATGGTGCTAGGATACCTAAAAATTGATAGTGCCTCATCGGATCTGGTGCTTAAAAACTATAGTTTACTTCAGATTATAAAACAAGTTATAAGAAAATATGCACATGTATTTGTTAGGAAAAATATAGCCCTTGATTTAAAAGAAGTGGATTGTACTGTGCTAACAGATGAAAAGTGGCTGGTATTTGTAATTGAACAAATACTATGGAATGCATTAAAATATACAAGCAGCGGTAAAATATCAATATATATGGAGGAAGCTTTTAGAAAGGTGCTTATAATTGAAGATACAGGAGTAGGCATTGCAGAGGAAGATTTGCCAAGGGTATTTGAAAAAGGTTTTACTGGATATAATGGACGTGCTGATAAAAAGGCTACGGGAATAGGACTTTACCTTTGTAAAAAGATATTAGATAAGCTTTCACACACAATAACCATTACCTCCAAGGTTGGTGTTGGAACAACGGTAAAGATAAATCTTTCTTCTGTGAAAACTATAATTGAATAATTTGTGCAAAAAATTAGGAAGGTGAATTAGAAATGGATAGTATAAATGAACTTAGAAATGGAAAAATTAATAATTTGTTGTGGAAATTCTCATGGCCAGCAGTAATCGCCATGCTGATAAATTCCCTGTATAATATTATTGACCGAATATTTGTAGGACGAGGAGTTGGTTCAATTGCAATTGCAGCTACAACTGTAGCTTTTCCGATTATGCTTATTCTTATGGCAGTATCTGTACTGATTGGTGTTGGTGCTACCTCACTCATATCTATTCGTTTGGGAGAAAAAAAGCCAGAGGAAGCTGAAAAGATTATGGGGAATGCTATATTTTTGTTGATCTTATTGCCACTGTGTATCAGTATTATTTATTTTCTTTTTAGTAATTCTATTTTGACTTTTTTTGGAGCTAGTGCCGAGGTTTTGCCTTATGCCAAAGAATTTACACATATTATAATGTTAGCATCATGGGTGGGTTCTCTGAGTATGGGAATGGTTAATTTTATTAGAGCTGAAGGTAATCCTAGAATGTCCATGTATACTCAAGTAATTGGAACGGCAATTAATATAGTCCTTAATTATATTTTTGTTATGAAGCTAGGCATTGGAATTAAAGGATCTGCACTGGCAACAGTTTGTGGCCAAACATTTTCAGCCATTTGGGTCTTAAGTTATTTTCAATCGAAAGCTAGTTTCCTCAAAATACGAATAAAAAATCTCAAATTGCAGAAGAACTTAGTCATTAGTATTATGTGTATTGGTTTTGCACCTTTTTCAATGCAATTAGCTAACAGTCTTCAAAACGTTATTTTGAATAAAGCATTAATGACTTATGGTGGAGACATAGCACTATCGGCTATGGGCATTGTTGGTAGTATAGCTACTTTAATGTTTATGCCCATACTTGGTGTTAGTCAGGGAGCTCAACCTATTATCGGTTTTAATTATGGTGCCCAGCAATTTGATAGAGTAAAAGAAACTTTGAAGAAAGCCATAATTGTAGGTATAGTAATTGCCACATTCAGTACTGCAGTGGTACACTTATGGCCAACTCAAATTGCTGGTATGTTTTCTAACAATAATGTAAAATTGAATAAACTAACTGCCCATGCAATGTCAATGTTTTTCCTTATGTTTCCTGTAGCGGGTTTTCAAATTGTTAGTTCTCAATATTTTCAAGCAGTTGGAAAGCCAATTCAATCTACGATCCTTGGACTATCAAGACAACTGCTGGTATTAATTCCTCTATTGCTAGTATTGCCCCGCTTTTGGGGTACTGAAGGTGTATGGATGACTCCGCCTATCGCAGATGTTTTATCTGCCCTTATAACTGGGATTTTTATATTCCTAGAAATGAAACATATAAATGAGAATTGTATAACTCAAGATACCGATTTTAAAAAGGCTAATTCTTAAAAAATATTTTAATACTAAAAAATTATGGAGGATGAAAAATGATTAATAATGAAAAAAGAGAAATTATTAGACAAGACAATGTAAATGGAGCAAATGGATATATTTTAAAAGAAAGTTTATTAGCTACTGAATACTTAGGAGAACACTGCAAATTATTTTCAAAAATTACTTTGAAACCAGGCTGTGAAATTGGATATCATGAGCATCATGATGAGACTGAAACATATTACTTTTTGTCAGGAAAGGGAATGTATCAGGATAATAAAGATGAAATCCCTGTTAAGGCAGGAGATGTTACTTTTTGTGAGGATGGAAATGGCCATGGAGTTAAAAACACAGGAACTGAAGATATAGAATTTATTGCACTAATTTTAAAAAAATAAGTAAAAAAGTGAGACTTATATAGCCTCACTTTTCTGTATCTTTATTCAGAAATTTCATAGCCAGTTCTTCCTGTAAACCGGGAACTTCAGTAGTTCCCCTTTTCTTTGATATTCTGTAGAATTCGCATTTATAATTGATACGGTGAAGCGCATTTTGTAAGAGTGCAATTTGCTTTTCCGTTTTTTTCTTCTGATGAAGGAATAGCTCATATCGCTGCTCAATGGTAGAATCGCCTTCTTCACACCATTCAAAAAACTGTTTGATGTCCTTAAGTGGCATCCCTGTATTCTTTAAACATGATATCATTTTCAAGCATTCAACATCTGTATCATTAAATATTCTTATATTACCAGAAGTTCTATTGACAAGTGGGAGAAGTCCTTCTTTGTCATAGTAGCGTAGAGTTGATATGGATATGTCTAGCATTTTTGAAATATCACCAATTGAATAATTCATAAATTTCCTCCAATAAAATTAAATTAAGTATTGACCTAAAGTTAGATTTAGGTATTATTATATACCTATCATAAGATATAAATGAAGCTTATGCAAGGCTAGAATATATTTTAATCAAAGAAGAAGGGGAAAAAATATGGATGTAAAAGAATTGGAAAAGGTATCTGATTTTACATTAGGGGAAGAAAATACTACTTATGTAAAGTATTTTACTGGAAAAAGCTATTTAAGTGTTTTAAATACTAAAGAAGTGGTTATATGGAATGTTACATTTGAACCAGTAAAGTCTTATACAGGTGATTATAATTCAGTAGTTGAACAAGGAAAACGGAAAGTAGACCGTGGATTTAAACCGGAAATAAAACCTCTTCTAGTAAATCTGGAAGACTATGATACGATTATTATAGGCACTCTTGTGTGGTGGTATACCTATGCCCCAGCAGTTGCAACTTTCTTATCTGAATACGATTTGTCAGGCAAGACGATAATTCCATTTGTAACGAATGGAGGATGGATTGGGCATACATTAAAGGATATTAAAAAGGTTTGTAAAAATACCGCTGTTACAAATGTGATTGATATTGGATTTAACACAGACAAAATGGTAATGTCTGAATCCAATCTTGAGAAATGGATTGCTAGTTTGTAAGAGTTTGTTTAAAATCAAATGTATGGAAATGTAATTTTTTAGTATGCAAATTTATTAGTTATTAAAGGTAGGTGATTTAAAGTATATGAAAAAATTAAAATTAATAGTGTTAATAATATTATTAGTATCAATTTCCTTATCAATAATATATGTTAGAAGGGTTTTAATAGGAAATTATAGGGTTAAACAAGAAGAGTCTATGGATAAGAAAAAAACAGAGAATAATACTTTAAAATTTGCTGTTTTAGGTGATGTACATGGGGATATTAAAAAATTACAAAATGCTATTAATGACGTACATAGTATAGATGGAAATATGGATACTTTAATATTAAATGGTGATAATGTGGATCAAGGAGTAAAGATGCAGTACTATGCATTAGAACTTACGCTGTGGAAAAATAAGAATATTATTCCTAAAAAAATAATTAAAAATATTGGTAACCATGATTATTTTGATTATTCTAAAGGTACAAATAAGCCAAAAGATGTTCAACATTTTATAAAAATGTATTTAGATTTTGCAGGTGAAAAGTCTGTATATCATGATACCTGGATTAAAGGATACCATTTTATATCTCTGGGTTCAGAAACTGGAAATACGAAAAAGTTAGGATCGGTGGATGCTTTTTTATCACAAAATCAATTTAGTTGGCTCAAAGAAAGGTTAGGTCAAAAATATAAAAAAAATAGACCTATTTTTGTATTTTTACATCAAAATTTGGATAGTAGTATAGGATGGAAAGGATTAAAAGAAGATCAAGAAAAAGAACTTAGAGATATTCTGTCATCATATCCAGAAGTTATTTTGTTTACTTCCCATACTCATATCCTATTAAATATAGATAATGTAAAAACAAACTTACCTTTTACTACAGCACATACAGGGGCAGTTCGATATGCTATAAAGCCAGAAAAGGATGGTATAAAAAGGCTTTATAATGAAAGTCAAGGTTTATATGTACAAGTAAATGGGAATAAAGTCTTAATTAAAGGAAGAGATTTTGTAAAAAAAGAATGGGTATTTTCAAAAGAAGTTGTACACTATTGAAAATATTAAAAAATACAGTAAAAAAGTATCTTACAAAGATGTAAGGTTAGAAGGAGAAATGTAAGCCAAAGTTATGGTTCTGCATTTCTCTTTTTTTTATAATTATAGTATAGTCAAAGTGAACAGAGGAGGAAGCAAATGAAGTTATTAGAAGTAAATAATTTAAAGAAAATATATTCATCAAGATTTGGAGGAAATCAGGTTCAAGCCTTAAGTAATGTAACCTTTTCAGTGGAGAAGGGAGAATATGTAGCAATTATGGGAGAGTCAGGTTCGGGAAAAACTACATTACTTAATATACTGGCATCTTTAGATAAGCCAACTAGCGGTGAGATTTTACTGCAGGGTAAGAATATTGTAGCAATTAAAGAAAGTGAAATCACTGCATTTCGCAGAGAAAATTTAGGCTTTGTATTTCAAGATTTTAACTTACTTGATACCTTTTCTTTAAAAGATAATATTTTTTTACCACTTGTTTTATCAAGAAAATCCTATGGGGAAATGGCAAAAAGATTGAAGCCTATTGCAGAAAAATTGGGAATAGAGCATATACTGGAAAAATTTCCTTATGAGGTATCAGGAGGACAGAAGCAAAGAGCAGCTGTTGCTAGAGCTTTAATTACAGATCCACAGCTTATTTTAGCAGATGAGCCCACAGGAGCTCTTGATTCAAAATCAACAGATCAGCTTTTAAAATTATTTTCAGAGATTAATAATGAAGGGCAGACAATTGTTATGGTCACTCACAGTACCAAGGCAGCAAGCCATGCGGGAAGGGTGCTTTTTATAAAAGATGGGGAAGTGTTTCATCAACTTTATAGAGGTTCAATGTCAAAGGAGGAGATGTTTGAAAAAATTTCAAATACACTTACAGTGATTACTACTGGAGGGGAAGCAAATGAGTAAGTTATTTTATCAGAGGTTAGCAGTAATAAACATCAAAAAAAATAGTAAGACTTATTTTCCATTTATACTTACTTGTATATGTACAATTATGATGTTTTATATAATGTATGCAATTTCAATAAATAAAGGACTGGATGGAGTCAGTGGTGCTGCTAGCCTAAAGTCAATTCTCTTTTTAGGAACAATAGTAATAGGAATATTTTCAGCTATATTTCTTTTTTATACAAATAGTTTTCTTATTAAAAGACGTAAAAAAGAAATCGGACTTTATAATGTACTGGGACTTGAAAAAAAGCATATTGCAAAAATACTATGTTATGAGTGTATTTTTACTTCTGCTATCAGTTTAACAGTTGGACTTATTTTCGGTATTATTTTAAATAAGCTTATGTTTCTTTTGCTAATAAAAATGCTTAATTTTAAAGTACCCTTTGGATTTTCGGTTTCAATACCATCTCTTATAAAAACCTTAATTGTTTTTTGTAGTATCTTTTTTGCAACCTTGTTATCAAATTTATTTCAAATAAAAATATTAAAACCTATTGAACTTTTAAAAGGGTCTGAACAGGGGGAAAAAGAACCAAAAACAAAATGGATTATGACTATTATAGGAGTAGCAGCTCTTTGCAGTGGATATGGGATAGCATTAAATGTTAAGTCACCTCTTGCGGCTTTGAATTTATTCTTTGCTGCAGTTATTCTGGTTATGATAGGAACCTATGCAATCTTTACAGCAGCAAGTATTGCAGTATTAAAGTTTCTTAGAAGACAGAAGAACTTTTACTATAAGACAGGAAATTTTATATCTGTTTCTGGTATGATGTATAGAATGAAGCAAAATGCAGTAGGACTTGCAAATATTTGCATCTTAAGTACTGCCGTACTTGTTATGCTTTCAACTACAATTTCTCTATATGTGGGTATGGAAGATTTTCTAAAGCTTCGTTATCCAAGAGATATAGTTATAACGTCTAGAGAAACTAATAAAAATCAAATACAAAAGCTGGATGAGATTTTAAATGTTGAATCAAAGAGTAATAAAGTAGATATGAAAGATAAGCTCTATTATCTGGATAATAGTTTAGAAGCTGTGAAAAAAGATGGTGAATTTTTATCTGTAAGTAAAAACACTGATAAGTCGAAGGTTTCTGTTATAGAGGTTATTCCTATTTCAGATTATAATAGATTAGAAGGAAAGAATATTACTCTTAATGATGATGAAGTAATTCTCTTCTCAAAAGTAAAGGATTATGTCGATAATACAATTAATATAGATAACAAAAACTTTAAAGTTAAACAAAGATTGGATAAACCTGTATCTGCTTTAAATAATGCTATGACGGATGTAGTAGATACCTATGTAATATTTGTAAATAATATAGATACTGTAGGAAAGAATGGATTCAAGGAATATACAATTGGCTTTAATATTAATGGCACTAATAAGGATATACTATCAATTTCTGATAAGTTAAATAAAAAATTTGTGCAAAATAAAATGAAAGTTGATGCTGAAAGTGCTGTAGCTGGCAGGGAAGATTTTCTTTCTCTATATGGTGGTTTGTTCTTTCTAGGTATATTCTTAGGCACATTATTTTTAATGGCAACAGTGCTTATTATTTATTACAAGCAGATATCAGAAGGATATGAAGATAAGGAACGTTTTGAAATCATGCAGAAAGTGGGAATGGACAAAAATGAAATAAAGAAGACCATAAGAAGTCAGGTATTAATGGTATTTTTCCTGCCTCTTGTTTTCACAGTAATCCATATTGCTTTTGCATTTCCAATGATTACAAAGATGCTTGCTGTTTTAGGTTTGAAAAGTGTAAACTTATTTATACTTTCAACTGCAGGAACGATAATTGTTTTTGCAGCAATTTATACAATTGTATTTTCTTTGACAGCCAGGGTATATTACAAAATTGTTGAATAATATGAAGTGTGACCACCAATTGGCAATATATTGAGCCAGCTGGTGGCTTTTTATTTTACTTTAGAAATAGGAAGAGCAAGTCTTTTTATTGTATATTGCATAAGCAAAAATTCCACACAGTAATGCTAAGGCACTAAAATTAAACAACCATACATAGCCCAATGAGGAAGCTATAGTTCCTCCTAGCAAAGGGCCTAGGCCCTGACCCAGGTTAGCACCAATAAAAAAAGTACTTGAAGCTAGTCCCTTTTTTTGACTTCCCAATTTATGAAAACACTCTGCTTGTAGAGCAGGTTGTGCAGTTCCCTGTCCAAATGCTTTAAAAATAGCTGCCAGAAGTATCATCCAAAGTGCACTTGCATGAGCTATTAGCAGTGCTTCTGTGATGCTGAACAATAATGCCGGATACATAACAGTTGAAAGTCCCTTTTTATCATACAGTTTTCCAGACATTGGTCTTGTGAAAATAAGAAACAATGCATTTACTGTGAAATACATTCCAATTCCATTTATCTTACGTTCTTCACCCAGTAAAACTAAAAATGAAGTGGCAAGTCCATTTCCCATAAAAAATAAGCCGCCAATTAAAGATAGTGGCAATATTTTAAATGCAATAATATCTTTTAAATGAATGGCATGTTTTTTGTCTACTGTATTTTTTATAGATATCTGATTTTTGTTTGGCAAAAAATTCATACACACTGCAGCTATTATAATTAGTACTGCTGATACTATAAAGGTTTTGGACATTCCAAATCGATTAGAAGCTTCTATTCCTATTTCAGGACCAAAGGCAGTTGCAATAATTTGACTGATTCCAAGATAACCTATACCTTCTCCCATTTTATTTTTTGGTATGAAATCCGTTGCCCAGGCAATACTTGTTGCACTAGTGATACTGAAACTAGCACCATGTATTATTCGAAAAAAAATTATAAATGTAATATTAGGTGACAAGCCATAACCTAATGTTGCAATTCCGTTTATAAAAGTACCAATTATCATTACATATTTTTTGCTAGTTCTATCTGTGAGTATTCCACCAAATGGTCCAATAAGCAATGCTGTAAATGAAAATAAACCTACAATTATGCCTGCAGTGCTTAGAGAGGCACCTAAATTGGAAGTGTACTTTGCTAAAAGTGGAAAAACAAGATAAAATGCCATGAAGGTAAGGGTATTAATCGCTAATAGGGAAATAAAATTGAAATTCCACAGTTTCATATCTTTTTTTGTTTCTAAATTTGATTTTGTTTCTGTCATATATAAATTCTTTCACCTCTAATATAATTAAATATGTTAGAAATCTAACAATTTGGTTTCTAACATTTATATTATACCTTACTAAAACCCATGTCAACTAAGGATAAGTTTTTAATTATTATTCAAATTTTCACTAACAATTTTGGACTTTGCTTTTTTTGCATTTAATGTATGAAAATAGTATATAACTATTCCAGAAAACAATAGTGCAGCACAAATATAAAAAACAGAAGTTAAACCAAATTTACCGGCTATGGTTCCTCCTATAATTGGTCCCAGTCCTTGTCCAGCATCATAGCCAATAAAATAAGTACTTGTGGCAATACCTACTCTACTAGGCCCTAGCTTTTTAACGCAAGTAGCTTGTAGTGCTGGTGAAAGTGAACTTTGTCCAATTCCATAGAGAACTGCTACTACTAATATCATCCAAAGGGATGAAGAAATTACTAATAGTAATGATGCGGCCATAGCCATGATAAAAGCAGGAAATGCTATAATTGATAAACCTTTATTATCAAGAAGTTTACCTGAAAGTGGCCTGATAATAAGAATTACAATGGCATTTACCGTAAAATAATAACCGATATTTGAGATATGTCTCTCATCACCTAGCAAAGCTAAAAAGCTTCCGATAACTCCATTCATAAACGTAAATAAACAAGCAAGAACAGCAAAAACAATCAGTTCCTTGGCAAAAAAATCACTAATTTTAATATGAAGCTTACTTACATTTAAATTTTCTCTATTTACTGGATTATATGGAATCATGGTCATAAGAGCTGCAGCAATCATAACAATAATACAAGATAGATAAAATACATATTTAAATCCAAATTGTGATGAAATCTCCAGTCCAAGATTTGGACTTATTGCAGTTGCCAAAATATATCCAAGCCCCATGAAACCTATTCCTTCACCTATTCTTTCTTTCGGCATATATGTTGTAGATAGAGCATTAATTACTGTAACACTTACTGAAAATGATATGCCCTGAACAATTCTAAAGAAAAAAAGAGTATATATATTGTACGAGATTTTTAAACCTAATGCTGAAACCGCCAGAAATATGGTTGAAACAACTAATAAATGTTTTTTGTTAAATCTGTCAGTTGAAAATCCAGCAAATGGACGAATAATAATAGATGTAATTGCAAAAATACCAGCAACTAAACCTGCTATGGACATTGTTGCACCTAAACTAATTGTATACTTAGGTAGTATTGGTGTCATCATAGTGAAACCAATAAAGACGAGAGCATTTATTATTAGCATTAGAATAAATGAAAAGTTCCATAGATTTTCTGTTTTTGATTGTTCCATAAAATCATCCCCCAAGGTTATTTTAATAATATAGTTATAGATGAAGCATCGTACGAATACGGCCTAACTTTTATTATACTATAAATTGCAAAGTACAAGGATGAATTATGTAAAAATAGGGAAAATAATTAGAAAGTGAAAATAGAAGCTTTAGATGCAGAAATGAAGTGCCAAAGTATGGAGGAGCTGAGTATAATAATCCTATAGACAATAGACCTTTAAGTCATTTCTTTAGAACAAGAAGAAAAAGACAGCAAGGAGGATATTATGTGTAAATTAAATGATAATTATTTGAAATTGCAGGGAAGATATTTGTTTGCAAGTATAGCAAAAAAGGTAGCTAATTTTAAAAAAAGCAATCCGCATAAGAAAATTATTTCACTTGGTATTGGTGATGTAACTCAGCCATTGGCACCGGTTATTATAGAGGCACTGCATAGTTCAGTTGATGAAATGGGACATAAGGATACTTTTAAAGGATATGCACCGGAATTTGGTTATGAATTTTTAAAAAATGCAATTATAAAAGGTGACTATAACTCCCGTGGTGTGGACATTTCAATAGATGAAGTGTTTATAAATGATGGAATAAATGCTGATGCTGGTAATATTCAAGAACTATTTAGTGTAGATAATAAGATTGCAGTTTGTGACCCTGTATATCCTGTATATGTAGACTCAAATGTAATGGCTGGAAGGACAGGAACATATGATAAGGATGCACAAAGGTGGAGTGAAGTTATATATATGTCCTGTACTCCGGATAATAATTTTGTGCCGGATATTCCAGAAGAAAACCCAGATATTATATATCTATGTTTTCCAAATAATCCAACAGGGACAACGGTTACAAAAGATCAGCTTCAACTTTTGGTTGATTATGCAAATAAAGTGGAAGCTGTTATTGTATATGATGGTGCTTATGAAGCATATATTTCAGAAGATAATGTATGTCATACAATTTATGAATGTGATGGTGCAAAAAATTGTGCTGTTGAGCTTAAAAGTTTTTCAAAGAAGGCTGGATTTACAGGATTAAGGCTTGGATATACAATTGTTCCGAAGGAACTAAAATGTTCTGGAGTTTCTTTGAATAGACTTTGGGCAAGACGTTATGGAACCAAATACAATGGTACACCATATATAGTTCAGAGGGCAGGAGAAGCCGTTTATTCTGAGACTGGAAAAGAGCAGATAAAAAAGCAAATTGATTATTATAAAAATAATGCCAAAATCATTTTGGAAGGATTAAAATCAGCAGGCTACTCTGTGTATGGAGGTGTAAATGCACCCTATGTATGGCTAAAGACACCAAACAATATGACTTCATGGGATTTCTTTTATTATTTATTAGAAAAAGCAAATATTGTAGGTACGCCAGGAAGTGGATTTGGGCCGATGGGAGAAGGATATTTTAGGCTTACAGCCTTTGGAACTTATGAAAATACAGTAGAGGCTGTTGAGAGGATTAAGAAACTCTAACAAATTAAATTATAGCGGTTATAACAATAAGTAATGAAACTAGTAAAACTTCTTATAGGTAGAATAAGAGATTTGCCTATAAGAAGTTATTTTTGATATTAAGAGGCTTTGCTTATTCTATTCGGGATTTTAGAGCTTCGGACATAGAAATTTTATTTATTTTTTTCCTGCTTAATAGCTTTGAAAATTCATAGGTCAAGTATATAATAATGAAACCAACTATAACATAGATGTAATTTATAGTTACTGGAAATGATATATTCATGTCTTTAGTCATTGACTTAAAGAGAGCACGCATGGAGGCAAGAAGCAGCGGTACTCCAAGAATATAGCCAAGTACAACTATAAAGGAGGAACTGTTTAAAATTAGAGAATAAACCTCCTTATTTTTGTACCCTAGAACCTTCATAAGAGATATATTTTCTTTGTTTTCTTCTATTGTAAGAGCAGTAACAACATATATTACTATAAGTCCAATTATAAAGGACATAAAAGCTATACCACCTACAATAGCCTGAAGTGGCTTTGTCATCGTGTTAAAGGCATTTCTCATATCATCAACTGTTACAAAAGCTAGCAGTTTGCTTTCTGGAATGGATAATCTTTCTGTACTCCAAAGTCCAGTGTAGCTGTAAGGAGGAAACTTAAGCATGGCATTAAGCTTATCAAGAGGCATATAAATATAGCTGCCAACATAGGTTTCAGCAATATCATCAACAGTTATACTATATTCTTTTGAATCAAGCCTATTAACAGCTTTAATAGTCTCACTTGGATTTATATTAAGCTTATCAGCTAGAGGTCTTGTTATAATAATTTTATCTGATTTTAGCACATTTCCTGCTTTGTTTTTAAATGAAATATACTTAGAATCAGGACTTACTCCATACACTGTAAAAGTTAGATTATTATCTGATTTAAGTGCAAAGGGTATTTCAGAGAAGGCTTCACCTTTTTCTGGTTTGCCATTTTGGACGGAATTAAACACATACTGATAGTTGTATTTAAAGGCTTCACTAAAAGAATCCTTCATAAGATAATCCAAGGAACTTTTTGCTGAAAAACCCATTAAAAGCAGCATAGTTGCCATAATAACTCCAAGCATAAGAAATACACTTCTAGGTATGCTTCTAAGTAATTCTCTTATTTGAAACTTAGTATTAAAATTTAATTTATCAAGTTTTATATTTTTTTCTATAAAGCCAACCTTATTATTTTGCCTTCCACCTCTCATAAGTTCAACAGGTGAAGCTTTAAGTGATTTATTTACAACAAAATAGCTGCAGACAATCAAAAAGACTATAGGAAGCAGAATGCTCATTATCAAATAATTTATATTAAAGCTTAAAGAGCTTACAGGTATATTAAAGTAGGATACATAATAGGAGATCATAGGTTTTAAGGTTATTATCCCAAGCATAGTTCCAAGAATACCGCCTAATAATGAAACAGCTAAAGGATACATGAGATAATGTTTCATAATTTCTCTTTTTCTATAACCTAGTGCATAAAGAGTCCCTATAACAGCAGCTTCTCTTCTTAACATTCTCAGCATTACTATACCAGTTAGAATGCAGGTAAGGATTAGGATACTCATGGGCATAGAGGAACTCATCTTATCAATTCCAGAAAGCTTTGCAGTCATATAAGTTACTCTTGGATTATCAGTTACATTCATCCAGCTCAAAATAATAATATTTTTGCTTCTTAAATAACCCTTGAGTTCGGATATTTTTTCACCTAAATTGTTTCTATCGCCATTAAATCTTACGGCATAAAAGCTATTTCCTCTGTTTATATTATTAAAATCATTTTTATTAATTACTGCAATGCCAAAGTCGTTTGGATCGTTTATAATATCTGATTCTGATTTTAGAGGATATATATAATTTGGCATAGACATAAAACCGGAAATGGTAAAATTCTGATTATATAGTTTTATACTGTCACCAATATTTAACTTATTAGCTTTTGCATAAGAGGGGTCAATAAGGATATCGCCATTGCTCAAATTTTTACCTTCAATTATTGCAGGTATGTTAACCTTGGTATTTTCCCTAAAGATCCTTAAAGTTTTATTTTCTGATATAGAATAATCAAAGGATTTTGTTTCCTCCAAGCTCATATTAAATTTTGCTTCTAAGGACTCTGGATTATTTAGTTTTTTACTTGTCATAAAGGTTGCATCTTCCTGCTTATAGTCTCTTTCAAAAGAAGATAATAATCTTGATAAATTTATAGAAACCAAATTAAACATTGTAAAAAGCAGACAGCTAAAAATAATAAGCAGCAAGGAACCAAGGTATTGAGATTTACTTTCCAGCATGGTTCTCTTAATTTTTTTATTTATAATCATTACCACTCAATCCTTTCTGCAGGAATAATCTCTTTATTGACTTCACTATCTACAATTTCTCCACTTCGTACCCTATAGACCCTGTTTGCCATAGAACTGATTGCATTATTATGTGTTATCATAAGTATGGTTGAACCAAAGTCCTTGTTAATTCTCTGAAGAAGTTTTAATATCTCCCTGGAGGTTGAAAAATCAAGTGCACCAGTTGGTTCATCGCATAATAAAAGCTTTGGATTTTTAACTATTGCTCTTGCAATGGAGATTCTTTGCTGCTCACCACCGCTTAATTCCCTTGGAAATCTATATTTTTTATCAAGCATACCTACAGCTTTTAAAACCTCATCAGTATTAAGAGGAGAACTACTTATGTTTGAAACAACCTCAATATTTTCCCCAGCAGTTAGGTTAGGTATTAAGTTGTAAAATTGAAATATAAAACCTATATTTTTTCTTCTATAGTCAGTAAGTTCAGTATCATTTAGTTTAGTAATTTTAAGGTTATCTACTAAAACAGTACCAAAGTCACATTTATCAATTCCACCTATAATATTGAGGAGAGTTGATTTGCCAGAACCAGAAGGACCAAGTATAACTCCAATTTCACCCTTATCTAAATCCATTTGTATACCATTTAAAACAGTGGTAGTTATATCAGTTGTTTTATAGCTTTTCTTTAAATTTTTTACTATTAAGAACATCTATTTTATTCCTTTCACTATTTTTATTGTTATTAGTTTGGGCATAGGAGGGAGTTTTATTCTACATTTATTAATTATGCAATAATGGAGTACAGTTGCCTGAATAATATATGCGCAAAACATGAAGAGCTCTGGTACAAGCAGTATAAAGCAGAAGCCTTTCCTCCTCACAGCAATAATTTTCATCTCCTGCATTATATATAAGCACTACATCAAATTCTAACCCTTTAGCAAGATATGCTGGGATTACCAAGGTATCACTTACATATTCGTCATCATCCTTCAAGATAGCTTTGACATGAACCTTTTCTTTTAAAAAATTGTATATTTCATTTGCTTCTTTTACAGTCCTTGTTATAATACCAATGGATTTATAACCTTTCTCCTTATGGACTTTTATATCCTCAAGAAATTTTTCTTTTATAGCTTTTTCATCTGAAAAACCAAGGATTAAAGGTTCAGCTCCACTTCTTTCTACACATCCATCAGTAATCTCCTTGCCAAGTAGCCTTCTGGAGAACTTAGTAATTTCCATGGTTGACCTGTAACTTTTGGTTAAATTTATTATGCAAGTATTATCTTTAGGAAATATATGAGAGATGTTGTTATAATCTCCTACATTCATAAATGGATTGATTAAGGTCGCCTAGTATAGTCATATTAGCATGCTTAAAAAGTTGATAAAAAATTTCATATTGCAATGGTGTATAATCTTGTGCTTCGTCAATAATAACATATTTGATTTCTGAGGTTTTAGGAATTCCTTCTAGTGCTCCTTTAAGATATAGAAGAGGAGGTTGATCCTCATAATTAAGCTTCCCAGCCTTTAAATTTTCCAAAGTATAGCTTTTTATTTCAGCAATTTCTTTCTCGCTGTATCCAGTATTAAAACTTGCAGAAAAATATTCCAATTTCATAAAAAGTTTTTTATAAATATCCATTAAATCAAACTCTGTCATTTTATTGATTTCAGAATATATATCCTTCATTTCATTTTTTACAATAGATATACTATGATTTCTAATTTCTATTTTATCTATATAAGAATCTGACTCCTTAAGTTCACTGGCTGCTTTTTCAACCCAATCTTTTTCATAAGGTTCCATAAGAAATAATATTCTTTCTCTTATCTTTTGAAGTCTCCTTTTTAGTGGAAGCTGTATATAATCTTTAAAAAATAGCTCTTGCAAATCCTCAGAGGAGATTATTAACTTGCCTCTCACGATAATATCTTTAAAATTTCTATCTTCTTTTTCAGTATAGTCCACATATTTTTTTAATATATCTATAAATTGCATGGAAGATTTATATTTTATACTCATTATTCTTTTTGGATACATTGGTTCTTTCTTAGCTGCAAGAATATTTTCCATCATTTCACTGTAATCTTCCTTTTTAAAATTAGATTCTAAGACCTTTTGCATATATTCTTTAAATGTAGTTTGACACATATTGTCTTCTCCAAGCTGAGGTAATACATTGGAAATGTACTCATTAAAAATTTCATTTGGAGAAAATATTATTATATTTTTTGATGCTATTTTATCTCTATGCTTATATAAGATGTATGCAATTCTATGAAGAGCAATGGAAGTTTTCCCACTTCCAGCAGGCCCCTGAACAATCAAATTTTTATAATCCTCATTACGAATTACTTTATTTTGTTCTCTTTGAATAGTTGTCACTATATTTTTCATTTTACTGTCAGTGCTTTTGCTCAAGATACCTTGAAGTATTTCATCGTCAATATTTAAATTGCTGTCAAACATATATTCAATTTTACCATTATTGATTTTGTACTGTCTTTTTAAAGTAATTTCACCATGAATTTTTCCTTCAGGGCATATATAATTAGCTTTTCCGATTTCATAATCATAGTACATGCTGGAAATGGGTGCTCTCCAATCATATACTAGAAAATCAAAATTGTCATTGATAAGATTGAAGCTTCCAATATAACACTTTTGAGTTTTCTCATCTCCTCTTTCAAGAAAATCCATCCTCCCAAAGTAGGGGGATAAAAGTATTTTTTTATATTTTTCTTCAAGCTTTCTCACAAATTCATGTCTTTTTTTCTGTATCTTCATAGTTGTGATGAATTCCATAAAGTCTACAACTTGCTCCAATCCATTAGCTATGGATAAAGGGCCTACATCCTCCCAAAGCTGCTTTTGTGTTTCAATAGAATCCTTTCTAAATTTTTCTTTAAAAGCATGTTTTTCATTAAATTGTTTTTGAGCTTCTTTGAGCACTTCCTGCAGCCATTCATTTTCCAGTTTCCATTCAAAGTTGTTCAATTAATCCCATCCTTTCCTCAATAACAAATAATTCAGTAAGGTTACCATAAAAAAACATTGACATTGCTTTAAGAAAATAGTATAATATAATAGAGAAAGTATATTATACATAGATATGTGACGTCAGTAAATTCATATTATCATTTTTGTTTTGGTGTGTCAATGATTATGCGCCTTTTTTTATTGACTTTAAGTATCTACATATTCACAATTATGACTTTCATTTCCAACACAATGGCAATGTAATTTATTAAGTATTTCTTTCGTTGATTATTATGTGCTCTATTCATAGAACAACTATAAGTGGATTTGCAACAAATCTGTTTATAGTTCTTTTTATGTGAATATTTGTTTAAACAGGCAGAATTGTAGAATATAATAAAGTAAGAAATTGTTTTTTATGTTTTAAAACATCATTGAGTTTTAGATTTAACGACAAATTTGGATTTACAGAAGAGGAAATGAAAGAGCTTATAGAATATTATAATTTAAAATATAGCGTAAAAGAAATTTCAGTAAATTTATATACGGAGTTTATAAAAAAGGTATAGCGTTTTTTACTATACCCTTTCTGATATTAACTTTTTAGCTGTAGGAATATCTGCTGGAGCCCATTTTAAAGAAGAGAGGTTGTCTCTTTTTAACCATATCAGTTTAGAATGTTCATTGGCTGTAGGGGTACCTGATACTAATTTGCACTTTATAGTAATCAAATTTACTATAAAAGCATCATATTCATGAGTATTGTCATTAAATACATCCAAGTATTCTACAGTGCATTTTAACTCCTCTTTTATTTCTCTTTCTATAGCTTGTTTGAAATTTTCACCTTTCTCAACTTTCCCACCTGGAAATTCCCATTTGTTTGGCAGGGACATTTTTGGAGAACGAAGGGCACATAGTATTTCATTATTTTCATTTTCTATAACAGCCCCAACTACTTTTAATGTTTTCTTCATTTTAGTCACACCTTTCTCTAGACAAGTTTAGCACATATGGACGCTTAAATTTGATTCTGCTTATATAATCTAAATCCAGTTATAATCAATTTATTCCAATCAGTTTTTTCATTATTAATCCAACTGTGTTCAATATTAAGTTCTTTTAACCAAGCATTAAGTTTATTACTTACATTTTCTATTTATACATTGTTTAACGACAATAGGTAATTATATCATAAAACTATTTATCATACAAAAACAATTTCCATTCTTATTTATATTATTTTGGATCTTGACAAAGGAAACTATGAGGAATACAATTAAAACAACTTTTACACATTGTGTAAAGTTATACTATGTATAAAACAATAAATATATGTTGATATAGAATGTATACAAGGAGGTATAAAATGGATACCAGAGAAATGATGGCTGAAAGCAGAATAGAAAGAAAGAAAAGGGAGACCAGGCAGAAAATTGTCAATATTGCTATGGATTTATTCCACAGTCAGGGGGTTGACAATACAACAATGGAGCAGATAGCAGAAAAAACAGATATTGCTAGAAAAACTTTATATAACTACTTTCCAGTAAAAGAGGCTATAGTTGATGAATATGTAAGAGGGGTTTCACAGGAGTTAGCTAAAGAAAATTTTAAAACTATACAAGATCTTGCAGATACCAAATCTCGTCTGCTGGCTGCTCTTAATCATTCTTATGATTGGGTTGAAAAAAATCCTGAAATTACAGCAATATGCATTAATTACCGTCTAGGAAGCATGGGTAAGGAACCAGGATTTCAAAGTGCTGAAACAGGAACTCAGAGTATATTGAAAAAAGTTATAAAATTGGGACAAGAGGAAGGTGAAATAAAGCCTGATGTCTCAATTGAACTATTGGTAAGACATATAGATCTTCTTAGAAGTACAATGACTTTTGAATGGCTTAATGATCCCTCAAAGGTTGAACTCCATGAAGAAATATCCAAATTGGTAGATTTATTTCTATATGGTGCAGCGAGTAAGGTAGATGATTCTAAAAAATCTGATATAAGTAAGGGAGGCTGCTTAAGATGAAGTATCTTTTGAATTGGAAGGAAGCTTTTGAGTCAGGTGTATCAATGGTTGGAGGTAAAGGTTGGAATTTAGGAAGGTTAGATCAATATGGTTTCAATATTCCTCAAGGAGGAGTATTGACTGCCAAGGCTTATAATGAGTACATCAAGTACAATGAATTACAAAAAATAATTGATGAAGTTGTTTCAGCCACTACTCTGGACAATTTGGATGAAGTTCATGTTAAAGATAAATTGAATCAGTTAAACAAAAAAATAATAAGTGGCTCAATACCACCAGCTATTATTCAGGAGTTATCTACATATATTAACAGCTGTGGGAAACTAAAAAAATCCTGGGCTTTGAGATCTTCTGCGGTTGCTGAAGATTCTGAAAAGGCATCCTTTGCTGGCATACATGATTCATTTTTGAATGTTTGCAGTTTAGAGGACATACTGTCAGCAGTTAAAGGATGTTATGCTTCCCTGTGGTCTCCTAGAGCTGTGTCATATCGCAAAAAGATGAATATAAGTGATGATGATGTAAAAGCAGCAGTAGTGGTCATGGAGATGGTAGAAGCTAAAGCTGCTGGAGTAGGTTTTACTTGTGATATTTTATCAGGACGCCAGGATGTTATAGTGATTAACGCTAATTTTGGGTTGGGTGAGTCAGTGGTATCTGGTGCAGTAGAGCCAGATACATATTATTTAGAAGTTGAAGCTGTAAATGCAAGTCCACATTTAATATCGAGAAAAATTGGACACAAGCAAGGGATGGTTGTTAGAAGCGAAAATGGTGGTACTCAATTTATTAAGTCAGAGGAAATGTCTTTACAGCAGGTACTGCAGGATAAGAAAATTGAAAAGCTTGGCAGGCTTTTGCTAAGAGTATTTGATGCCTTAGGTAATGGCGATCAGCATCAGGATGTGGAATGGGTTTATGATGGACATGATTTTGTTTTGGTTCAAGCACGGCCAATAACCACTATTCCACGAAAAACATTTCCTGCTTTGAAGAACCAACCGGATATTTGGTCTAATGGCAATTATAGAGATGCTGTACCCATGGTTCAGTCACCTTTAAATCGGCGCTTAATGAAAAATATCATTGATACTATGCATCAGGGATTTTTTACTGGGGTAGATTATGATTTTCCTGAAGGATTGCAATTTTCTAGGTTTTTCAATGGAAGGCTTTATTGCAATATATCAGTTCAGCAGTGGGGGAATTATGATGCAATGGGGGCCTTGCCTCAAGGCTTTGGCGTCTTTTGGGGTGGTCACCAGAAGGATATGAAAATAGACGACCCTGATCCCTATGGTGGAGTAATTGGATTAAAGAGGAAAGAACGTGTAGTTAAGAATATGGATTTGGTTAAACAAGGCAAGGAAAATTCTGCTCAAACTTGGAGTCAGATCACGGCTTCAGTAAAATCAATAACTAGTGAAGAGTTCAGTAAGTGGACAGATCAAGATTTTATTAACAAGTATAATGAATTAGGAAGTATCGTCAAAGGCATGGCTAAAGAATTCATGTTTTTAAGTGCAGCAGGCAGCATGCCAGTTATGTATTTATTAAACATCCTCACTGAGTATTTTTCAGATAAAGCTCTAGTGGTGATAAATGCATTAATAGTTGGAGGAACAGCAGATATAACCAGTGCTGATCAAGGCTATAGGTTGGTTGAAATGGCTGAGCTAGCTCGTAAGGACTCTGATGCTGTTAAATATTTTAATGATGCTAACTTTGATCCTATGAAATGGGAAGTAAAGCTGCCTGAAAGCTCTCCCTTTAAGAAAGCCTTTCATGAGTTTATACAAGAATATGGTCATCGGGCAGTTTATGAGCTGGATATTATAAACCCTAGGTGGAGAGAAGATCCATCTTATTTGCTTGGAATTATACGTAGTACTATAAATACTGCTGACATTGGGAGGCTTAAGAAGGAACAAAAAGAAAAATTGGAACAAGTCTGGGGTGAAATCAAAGAAAAAGTGCCTACTATTAAGCATTCTGAAATAAGAAAGCTTGTTAAAGAATGCCAGGATGGAGCGGCAGTTAGGGAGAAGAATAAATCTGTGCTGGCATTGATTATGGATGCATACCGAATAATTGCCAGAGAATTAGGACATCGCTTTTATGAAAGGAGTATAATTAAAGAACCAGATGATGTGTTTTTTTGTACATGGCCAGAACTTTTTTCAGTATTGAGCGGTGAATGGGATGGCAGAGGGCTCCAGTTTCTCATTGCTGCGAGGAAAGAATGGAAGAAAAAAATGGAATTGCTTGCTCCACCAGATGTAATTTATGGAGAAACTCCAAAATTTACAGAACTAGTTATAGAGAGTTCTAGCAATTGTCTCACTGGAATACCAGTTGCTGTTGGAAAAGCTGCTGGATTAGTTAGGAGGATAAGCAATCCAAATGATGGAGGACGACTTCAGCCAGGAGAGGTCATGGTAGCACCATCCACTGACCCAGGATGGACACCATTGTTTTTAAAAGCAGGAGCTGTTGTTATGGAAACAGGAGGTTTTTTATCCCATGGAGCCATTGTAGCCAGAGAATATGGAATTCCAGCAGTGGTGAATGTACCAGGAGTAATGGGTATGCTTAAAGACGGACAGAAAATAGTAGTGGATGGAGACAAGGGTAAAATATTTCTTGTGGATGAAGGTATTGAGTAGAAGTTAACATTATTCAATAAATAAAAGCCAATGCTAAAGACTAAGCATTGGCTTTAAATTCCTAATATGTAATAAAGATATTTAGAATCTCATTCTCACCACAAATAAATAATATAATATACGAGGTAATCCGATAGCAGATATTATTGTAACTGCAGTATATACTTTTTTCTGATCTCGTAATATAAACAATAAAAACTTATACCCTAAAATACCAATCAATCCACCCAAACAATTTAGAATTATATCATCAATGTCTGATGCTCCAATACTTAAAAGCCCCTGAATGACTTCCACAAATAAACTTACTGTAAATATAAACAGCAAATTGGTTAGTACTCTTTTATTATTTTTGAATAATAACAAATATGTACCAAGGGGAATAAAAATAACTATATTGCCAACCACATTACCAAAAGCAAATGTTTTTATATTTGCAGATCTGCTAGATATATATTCCATTATACTATAAAAAGGAATGAGATTGATTGACCTATGCTCCAAATGCGAAACTCTTGATAAGAACAATATTTTAATTAACAAAAGTATGTAACAAATGAAAACACCATATAAAAAGACTGTTTTAATTCTCTCTCGTTTATTCATAATACCTCCATTTTTCATTTCATTTCTGCTTATTTTCCTATACTGTTGTATACAGCTAATGCATCGGTAATATTATACTGTTCCGAATTGTGATCACCTTTTGCGCCAGCTGAAATCAGAATATATTCTTGTCTACCTACTTTGGCAAGACTCGCAAGACATAGACCAGCCTCGTTGGTATATCCAGTCTTCCCTCCTAAAATTTCCCCATCAATAATGTTTTGATTGTTGAGTTCTTCAAACATGGTACTGTAAAGGGTTATCCCATTAGGGTGCTTATTTGTAGGTTGTGTTGAATGACGGGACGAAGTAAAAATATCTCTAAAAGTATCATTTTGCAAAGCATAGCTTAGAAGGATAGCCAGATCTTTGACTGTTGTATAATGGTTTTCATTCTGAAGCCCGGTGGTATTTTCAAAATGGGTGTTTCTCATACCTAGCTCAGCTGCCTTTTGATTCATCATTTTTACAAAATTCTGTTCTGACCCCGCAATTTGATCAGCAAGCCCAATACAGCATTCCGCACCGCTTGGCAGCAGTATCCCATATAATAGATCCAATGCCGTTACCTGTTCATTCGGTTGAAAACCTGCCATTGATGCATCTTCTCCGTGCAGCTCATGAAACGCAGAATTAGTCAGTTTGACTTCTTCATTGAGATTAGGCAAATTTTCTATGGCAACAATGGCTGTCATCATTTTAGTCAAAGAAGCAGGATAGATTTTTTCTTCGCTATTTTTTTGCATTAAAGTGGTTTGATCTTTTAAACGGATCAGAATGGCATTATGGCTTTTAAGCTTACCAAAAGATTTAGAAAAAGAGGGAACCGATGTTGTTTTATCTTCAGAAGAATATAATGAGGTTATATCATGATATTGTTTCTGTAATATATGTTGGTTTCTTGGAGTAATGATGTATTTGCAACCCAAAGTAACAATGCTTGCTATCAACAAAAGTATTACAAATATGTGTATTTTTGATTTTTCCTTTTTTACTTTTCGTACCATAATAAAATAGCTCCTTATTCTGTAATAATATTATTTAAACACAGAATAAGGAGCTATATTGGAAATTTATCTTATGAACGTCTTAAGATTTTATTAAGACGGAAGCTTTACTGTAAATGTAGTATTTTCTGAGTTGCTTTCCACAGAGATTGTTCCATTATGAGCTGTAACAATTTCTTGTGCTATTGCCAAACCTAGCCCTGCTCCACCAGTGTTTGTGGAACGTGCAGAATCTAATCTATAAAACTTTTCAAAAATAGTTTCAAGTTTTTCCTTCGGAATAGGATTCCCCTGGTTAGTAAAAGTTATTATAGTATTTTTGTCCTGCTGTTTAGCAGAAATATTAATGATGCTGTTCTCATAGCTATAGGCTATCGCATTTTTTAGAATGTTGTTGAACACACGAGCCAGTTTGTCTGCATCTCCCCACAGAGTGAGACCGTCAGGCACATTAACGGACACCTGCTTTTCCTGTGGAGTCAGCATTGGATAAAATTCATCTGCCATCTGCTGGAGCATGAAAAGTAAATTGATTTTTTCTTTGTTTAGAACAATAGTTTGAAGATTAAATCTTGTGATCTCAAAAAACTCATTTATAAGCTGTTCTAATCGATAAGCTTTTTCCAAAGTGACACCGACATATTTTGCCTTCTGTTCAGGAGGCATATCAGAAGCTTCATCTAGAAGACTTAAGTACCCTATAACGGAAGTCAAAGGTGTCTTTATATCATGAGCCAAGTAAACTACCAAATCATTTTTTCGCTGCTCAGCATTAAGTGCAGCTTTCTTTTGTTTCTCCAAGTTGTTTTTTATCTGATTTATTTTATTTTCCATAAAATCCAATTCCGGTGATAATGTAATTTTCGCATTAGATTCCTCAGTAAGTTTATCCATTCCAGCGCTGATTTCATCAAAATATTTTGTGAACAAAAAAACAGAAAATCTAAAGAGGATAACTAATAAAAATATTAGGATTACAACAAAAAGTATCATTTCAATATTGTTGCGAATTACCAACTGATAGATTTCTTGTGCGTCCGAATTTTTAAAATGGAAAGCTTTGACTAAATATCCAACGATACGATCTCCAATATGTCCACGCAGTATATGGCGCAATAGATAAACAGCCACAGCAGCGGCAACTGTAATCAAAAACATTTGAAAAAATACTTTGCTTTTTAATTTCGTATAATCATTCCTTATTTTATCTCTTTTAATTTTCAATTTTATAGCCAATCCCCCATACCGTTTTTATATATTTAGGATGTTCCGCACTGTCGTGCAATTTTTCCCTTAAATGCCGAATATGAACCATTACCGTATTATTGCTATTGGTGAAATACTTGTCTCCCCATACCTCATGGAACAATTCTTCTGAGCTTATAACTCGTCCGCGATTGGAACAAAGAACCCAAAGAATTGAAAACTCTGTAGGAGTGAGAGATAGCTTTTTCTCATTCAAAGTACATTCATGGGTATTCATGTCCAATACCAAGCCGGAAAAGGCAATCAACTGTTCTTCCTGGTTCGGTTCTCCAGAATTATATTTGGTAAATCTCCGGAGCTGCGCCTTTACACGGGCAACAAGTTCCAAAGGGCGAAATGGTTTAGTGATATAGTCGTCCGCACCTAATGTCAGTCCAGTAATCTTATCAATTTCTTCTTCTTTAGCTGTCAGCATGATAACCGGAAAATTATGTTTTTCCCTAATTTTCTGGCAGATAGTAAAGCCATCAATATCTGGCAGCATGACATCAAGTATCGCAAGCTCTAACTGTTCCGACTCAACACACCGAAGCGCGTCTTGACCGTTATAAAATTTGTATATTGTAAAACCCTCATTTTTTAAATAAACTTCAATTAGGTCAGCTATGGACTGCTCATCGTCTACAACCAAAATATTGATACTCATAAATTCTATCCCTTCTTTCTGATTAAGCCAAGCAGTATTATAGCACTGCAAAAGAAAAATTTATATCATAATAATTTTATTATGAAAATATAGTTATTTTAACAATTAGTCTGAACATAAATATGGATTCAAATTGCGCTATAGCAGAATTATACCATATAACTAGTTAAAAATATCTGATGAACTAAAACTTCTTTTCCTCTACATCACAACTTCTAATGGTTTCATCTGAAAAAATTCTCTTGTGTGCTTTTGATGTTTCTGGCTCAATGCTTATTCCATTATTAATCAGGCAGTAATGTGTAACTTAGATTATTATGTTCTCTATTCATAGTTCTTTTTATGTGAGTATTTGTTTAAATAGGCTGAGTTGTAGGATATAATAAAGTAAGAAATTGTTTTTTATGTTTTAAAGCATCTTTGTAAAGAAGGAAGTAATGATTTCTGAGGCGTAGGAAATGGAAAATACAATATTTATAAAATTGAGGTGAAAGCATGTATAAAATAATGACAGTAGAGGATGATTTAAAACTTTGTGAAGAAATACAAGAAGCTCTTTTAAAGTGGGGCTTTAATCCTATTAAAGTTAAAAACTTTGAAGATATACTTAATGAATTTGTACAAAACAAACCTGAACTAGTCATTATGGACATAAACTTACCTTGTTTTGATGGATTTTACTGGTGTCAAAAAATAAGAGAAATATCAAAGGTACCAATCATATTTTTATCTTCAAGAAATACAAATATGGATATAATAATGGCAGTACAAATGGGTGGAGATGATTTTGTCACAAAGCCATTTTCTATAGATATATTGGTGACTAAGCTTCACGCCGTGCTTAGACGAACATATTCTTATGGAGAAAATTTAGGAGATGTACTTGAGTGCAGGGGAGTTATTTTAAATATAAATGACAGCACCTTATCTTATAATGAAAACAAAATAGAGCTAACAAAAAATGAATTAAAAATACTGCTTCTTTTGATGAAAAATATAGGAAAGATAATTTCGAGAGATAGGATTATGAGAATTTTATGGGATGATGATACTTTTATTAACGATAACACATTAACTGTAAATGTAAATAGGCTTAGAAAAAAGCTGGAAAACATAGGCATTAAGGATTTTATAGAAACTAAAAAAGGGCAAGGATATGTAATATTATGAATTTAAAAGTATATTTGAAAAAGTCTATATGGGCAATTATACATTTTATTATTATAATGACAATAGTTAATTTAGTATTAATAGGAACCACAGAATTTTCAAAGATTATGTATGACGTTATATACATGAATATTTTAGTTTTTTGTGTTTCTATATTCTTTTTAATATTTAGATATAAAAAGTGGAAAGAACGCTATAAAGATTTTTATGAAGGGTTGATGCAGGGGAAAAGTGTAGACTTACTAATTACTAAAGATGATGTTTTTGAAGCAAAGCTTATTAAAGATACAATAAAATTAAAAAACAAGGAATTTTATGAAAATGTAAATGAGTTAAAAGAAGAACTTGATGAGTTAAATGAATATATAACAAAATGGGTTCATGAAATAAAGATTCCTATTTCAGTATGTGAATTAATATTGGACAAGCTAGAGGATACTGTTGATACAAATAGTGATATTCCTGAAAGTTTAAGAGGTGAACTTGCAAGAATAAAGTTTTTAGTTGAACAAGTACTTTATGCAGGCAGAGCATCTAGTTACTCACAGGATCTTCTAATAAATGAAGTAAATATAAAGCAAGTAGTAAATGAGGCTGTTAAAAAGAATGCATTTTTTTTCATTTCCAAAAGGATAGATTTAAGATTAAAGAAATTACAATTTAACGTGTTAACAGATAAAAAGTGGCTTTCTTATATATTAGAGCAAGTTTTAAACAATGCTTGCAAATATGTAGGTGAAAATGGAATAGTGGAAATTTATTGTGAAGAAGATGAAAAAGCTACAAGATTATGCGTAAGAGATAATGGAATAGGAATATTGCCTAAAGACATATCCAGGGTATTTGATAAAGGTTTTACAGGAAGTAATGGAAGAAAAAGTGGAAAATCAACAGGAATGGGATTATACTTTTCTAAAAAAATGGCTGAAAAGTTAAACCATGATATAAAAGTTGTTTCACAAGCTGGAAACTATACAGAAATTATTATAACCTTTTATAAATTATCCGATTATTTTAAGGTATGAGTTTAACACTCATGCTTTTTTTCTTGCTTAAAAATACTTAAGGTTACGAAAATGTCACATAACACTTTAAAATGTCATGTAATGTGATGGAGAAGAAAAAATAAAAAGATTAAAATTAATATATAGGATTAAAGAGGACCTCTTAAAGTATATTACAAGGAGGAAAATAAGCTTATGCTTAAAATAAAAAGAAAAATAGCAGCTGTGTTAATGATAAGTATAATGTTTGCTTTTTCAGGGTGTGATGACAGCAGCAAGTATGTTTGTAAAAGTGGAAATAGGGTAGAAGCCTGGCAGAAGGATTTGGATTATCTTAAGGAAGAACTTCCTAAAAAACATAAGAACTTATTCTTTAAATTAAGTAAGGATCAGTTCAACAGTGAAATTGAAGGATTAAAGCAGTCTTTAAATAAAATGAATGATGATCAAATTCAAATGGGTATAAACAAAATAATGACTTCAATTGGTGATGGACATACAGGTACTAATATAAGTTCAGAAAAAATGTTCCCATTGGATTTGTATTGGTTTAATGATGGCATTTATGTTATTAATACAACAGATGAGTATAGTCAAATCAAGTACAATAAGCTGGTAAAAATTAATGACAAACCTATAGAAGATGTAATTAAAAGTGTTTCACAGGTAATTTCTCATGATAATGAACAGGGCATAAAAAGCCAGATAGGTTATTATATCGCAGTGCCCTCAGTACTTCATGGACTCAATATCATAGAAAATATGGACAGCTGTAAATTTACCTTTGAAGACAGCAGTGGGAAAACATCAGATGTGAATTTAAAACCATTAAGTTTTAGTACAGTATTTAGTGCTGTAATTGGTAAAGGAAAAGAAGGAGAGAAGACTCCTTTGTACATGAAAAATCAAGATAAAGCTTATTGGTATAAATATTTAAAAGATAGCAAGGTACTTTATTTTAGTTATAACAAATGTTCTGAAATGCAGGAAAAAAGCTTTAAACAATTTTCTAAAGAGCTTATGGATGTAATTAATAAAGAAGATGTGCAAAAGCTTGTTATAGATTTGAGAAATAATGGAGGAGGAATTTCAACAATACTCAATGATTTCATTAAGGAAATATCAAAGAGCAAGATGAATCAAAGTGGAAAGCTTTATGTTATTACAGGTAGAAAAACTTTTTCATCTGCAGTATTAAATGTTATAGATTTAAAGAAAAACACTAAAGCAATTTTTGTTGGGGAGCCTACATCAGGAAAACCTAACCATTATGGTGAAGTTAAAAAATTTAAGCTTCCAAATTCGGGATTAACTATAAAGTATTCAACAAAGCACTTTAATAATTATGATAAAGACGATTCTGAATTTATTCCAGATAAAGAAATAACAACATCTATAAAGGATTATGTAAATAATGTTGATCCTGTAATGGATTATATAATTAAAGGGGGTAGATAAAATGAGTACAGTAATAGAAACTAAGGATTTAGGAAAAATATATGGTTCAAAAGCAGTGGCTTTTACAGCACTTCATGGTATTAATCTTAAGGTAGAGGAAGGTGAATTTTTAGGGATCATGGGTCCTTCTGGAGCAGGTAAAACTACTTTATTAAATTTACTCTCAACTATAGATGTGCCAACGACAGGAAACATTATATTCAATGGTAAGGATATAACCAAATTAAAAAATAAAGAGCTGTCATTGTTTAGAAGAGATAAGATAGGTTTTATTTTTCAAGATTTTAATTTGCTGGATACTATGACTGTAGAAGATAACATAGCACTGCCTTTAGCATTATCCAAGGTAAATCATAAAGAAATACAAAATAAGGTTAAACAATTAAGTGAGTTTTTTGGAATTGATACACACTTGAAAAATTATCCATATGAGCTTTCAGGAGGACAAAAGCAGAGAACAGCAGCAGCAAGGGCTTTGATAACAGAGCCTTCCGTAATATTTGCAGATGAGCCTACAGGAGCTTTGGACTCCAAATCCTCTGCAGAGCTGCTTCAGTGCTTGAGCAGTATGAATGAAAAGTTCAATAAAACAGTAATAATGGTAACCCATGATGCTTTTGCAGCAAGTTACTGCAAGAGAATATTATTTATAAAAGATGGAAAAATTCATGCCAGAATTGATAAAAATGAATCCAGAAAGGAATTTTTCCAAAGGATAATTGAAATGCTAGCCGCTTTGGGAGGTGCAGTTAATGAACTCCTTTAGTATAGCTTACAATAATTTTAAACATAATATAAAAACTTATGCTTTAAACCTTATGGCAATGATTTTTTCTGTGGCAGTTTATTATAATTTTATAGCTTTAAATGATAATCCTCAAATTGTTCAGCTTAATCAAATTATGAATATTGTTAGAACTGCATCAACCTCAACAGCGGTGCTGCTTCTTGTATTTTTAGTATTTTTCATTTGGTATTCAAATTCCTTTTTTCTAAAGCAAAAGAAAAAGGAAATAGGAATTTATGCTTTTATGGGCATTGATAATTATAAAATAGGATTAATTTATGCCTTAGAAGGATTTTTACAAGGACTTCTATCTATAGTCATTGGCAGTTTCGTTGGAATACTATTTTCAAAACTATTTATAATGCTTTTATGTAAAGTTGCCTTTTTAGATGTAAAAATAAACTTTTTTATATCAGTACATGCGTTGATTGAAACAATTATTACATTTTTAATTATATTTTTTATAATTTCAGTTCTAGGTTATTTTAATATAGTAAGAAGTAAATTAATAGATTTATTTAATGCTTCAAGAAGGCAGGAAGGACTTCCTAAGTTAAGTAAATTTAAAGCAGCAGCTTCAATCATAATAATTTTAATAGCATATGGTATGTGCATAAGATTGCCCAAATTAGCGGTAATTGGCAGCGTTCCTATTATAACTATAATGATTATTTTTGCAACTTACTGGCTTTTTGGTTCTTTTTTTTCAATGATAATGAGATATATTTTAGATAAAAAACAAATTTTATATAATGGTACAAACATTGTAAGCATATCCAATATTGTTTTTAGAATTAAAGGAAATTATAAAACACTTGCAACTATTGCTATTTTGATTGCATCAGCAATTACAGCCTTAGGAACAGCAGCTTCAATTAAATATAATACCAATATAGGATTGGATCTTCCTTATTCTTTTACTTATGTATTAGATGGCAACACAGGAGATGAAATTGAACCTAAAGTTAATAAGTATATTACTTCAGCAAATCACAATATTTTATTAAAGGAAAAAGTGAATTTTATTTTTGTAAATAAGTTCAAAACTGATGAGAATTTTTCAGAAGATGAATTTATGGTAGTTAAAGCTTCTGACTTTAAAAAGATAACAAAAGATTTAAAGGTTAAAGATGCAGAAGACCTTTTAGAAAAATCAGAACTTAGAAGTGGTGAGGTAATTTATGTACAAAGACCTAAAACCCTTGTACAAGCAAGTAAAATAAGAAACATTGAGATTAGCAATTTAAAGTATAATGTAAAAATGGATTTAAAAACACCTTTATTTGGTGGAATAATAAATGATCCTTGTTTAGTCGTAAATGATAAAGATTATGAAATGATAAAGAGTAATTTTAAGGAAAGTAAATTTTACGGCATTATAGTAAATGATCAGAAAAATACATTAGATTTGTCTGCAAAGTTAAGAACTATAAGAGTTTTAGACAATAATTTATATTCTTATGCTCAAAAATATAGATCTGGGTATGAAGCTTATGGAGTTATTTTCTTTATGGGATGTTTTTTAGCATTGGTTTTTGTAGTAGCTACAGGAAGCATTATTCACTTTAAAATTTTAAGTGAAGCTTATATGGACAAGGAAAAATATAAAATTTTATTAAAAATTGGAATGACGGAAAAAGAACTAAAAAGGACTATTTCAAAACAAACCGCGGTATATTTTATCTTGCCTTTGCTTGTAGGTGTAATTCACAGTTCATTTGGTATAGTGATATTAAGCAGATTAATGGATTGTAATTTAGTATTGCCTACAGCTATAAGTGTTGCGACTTTCATTGCAATTTATGGAATGTTTTACATTTTTACATTGGGTAAGTTTAGAAAAGTTATTTAAGAAGATGTTTTCTATAGTTTGTTTCAAATTTTTATTTTATGGAGCAGGTATGAATGTACCTTATTTTTGATAAAAAGGTAAGAATAAGTTATAATATGCACATATGAATGTAAATTGGAAAGTAGCAGGGAGTGTCAACTGTGATAAAGGACGGGGTCTATGAGCAGGTAATATATGAAGATCTTAAAAATAAGCTAAAAGAATTAGATTTAGATAAATATGTTCTTGAAAAGGAAACTATAGATGTAGAAGAAGCTAAAACTATACTCACAAGCTATATATCTTCTGTAGTTAAAAAGTGTTTAAGATTTATAAGGGAAAGTAATAAAAAGAATGATAAGGAAGCTTTGATTTCACAAATAAAGGCTTGCAATGAGCTTATAAAAAGTTTAAGCAAATTAGTCCATGAGAAAAACGTTACTGGGTTAAAAATTGATGAAGAAGGGGAAATGCTTACGGCTTTGTATTCAAAAATAAATAGCATTAAAGCTGTTAAGGAAAATAAGGCAGTAAGACCAGTAACTTCACTTTCTCAAAGTTCACTTTTCACTGGTTCAAAGCAGGAGCCAGACATGATGAGTGAAATAAAAAAAGAGATATTGTGCTGTGATTCTATTGATATGTTGGTGTCCTTTATTAAATGGAGCGGCTTGAGATGCATAATTGAAGAGCTCAAAGAATTTACAGAAGGGGAAGATCATAAGCTTAGAATTATTACTACTTCTTATATGGGAGCTACTGATTATAAAGCTATTGAAGAACTTAGCAAGCTTAAAAACACTGAAATAAAAATATCCTATGATACTGATAGAACAAGGCTTCATGCAAAGGCTTATCTTTTTAAAAGGGAAACAGGTTTTACTACAGCTTATATAGGATCTTCTAATTTATCTAATGCAGCACTAACCTCTGGACTTGAATGGAATATAAAAGTTACGGAGAAAGATTCCTTTGATATTATTAAAAAGTTTCAGGCAACGTTTGAAAGCTACTGGAATGATGATGAGTTTAATAGTTTTAATGGAGAACTTGAAGGGGATAAGAAAAGGCTTATAACTTCTTTAAAAAAGGAAAGTAAAACTGATAGTAATGACAATACTATATTTAGTTTAGATATACATCCCTACTATTATCAAAAGGAAATATTAGAAAAACTTAAGGCAGAAAGAACACTATATGGAAGATGTAAAAACCTTATAGTAGCAGCTACAGGAGTTGGGAAAACAGTTATAGCAGCCTTTGATTATAAGGACTTTGCAAAAGAAAATAGAAAAGAGAAAAATAGGCTTTTATTTATAGCTCATAGAGAAGAAATATTAAAGCAGAGTAGAGATACCTTTAGAGCTATATTAAAGGATAATAATTTTGGCGATTTATATGTAGGCGGAAATATACCAGAGTCTTTGGATCACCTGTTTATGAGTATACAAAGCTTTAATTCTTCAAAGCTTTATGAAAAAACTACTTCTGATTTTTATGATTTTATAATTGTAGATGAGTTTCATCATGCAGAAGCACCTTCCTATAAAAAACTTTTGGATTATTATGCTCCAAAGATACTTTTAGGATTAACAGCTACTCCAGAGAGAATGGATGGCAAAAATGTACTGGAACGATTTGATGATAGAATAGCAGCTGAAATGAGGTTATCAGAAGCCATAGACAAAAAGCTTTTAAGCCCATTTCAATACTTTGCAGTATCAGATAGTGTGGATTTATCTAAGCTTAAATGGACTAGAGGCGGATATGATAAAAATGAGCTTCAAAATGTATATACCAGTAATGATATTAGAGTAAGTGGAATAATAAGCAGTTTGTATAAATATGTTACAGATATTGATGAGGTTGTGGGACTAGGCTTTTGTGTAAGTGTAGAACATGCTAAATATATGGCAGATAGGTTTAACAGCAAAGGCATTTCTTCTATGGCAGTACTTGGAGAAAGTAGCAGTGAAGAAAGAAATAATGCCAAAAGAAGACTTATATCAGGTGAAGTGAAGTTTATATTTACAGTAGATTTATATAATGAAGGTGTAGACATACCAGAAGTAAATACAGTGCTGTTTTTAAGACCAACAGAAAGCTTAACAGTATTTTTGCAGCAGCTTGGAAGAGGTCTTAGATTATGTGAAGGAAAAGAATGTTTAACAGTACTGGACTTTGTAGGTCAGGCTCATAAAAACTATGACTTTGAGCAAAAATTTAAAGCACTTATTGGTAAATCAAAACATTCAGTAGAATATAGTATAAACAATGGATTTCTAAATTTACCTAAAGGCTGCTATATACATTTAGAAAAACAAGCTAAGGAGTATATATTAAGAAATATAAAGGGAGCTAAATTGACAAAAGCAAGCCTTATAAGTAAATTGAAATACTTTGAAGGTGACACTTACAAAAAGCCAACACTAGGAAACCTTTTAGATTATTATAATTACAGTTTAGTTGATGTTTATGGTAAAAATGGAGACAGAAGTTTTTCTAGAATGAAAGTTGAAGCAGGGTTAATAGATGACTATGTAGACAAGGATGAAGTACTTCTTACAAAGAAAATGAAAAACCTGTTTCATATTAACTCAAGAAAACTTATAGAGTTTATGATAAAAGTGTTAACTTTAAAATCTAAATTGGACACTAGCAATTTAGATGAAGAAGAAAAACATATGCTTGGAATGTTATATTACAGTTTTTATATGGAACCTCCAGAAAAAATAGGTTATAAATCCTTTGCAGAGGCTTTATATAACCTTTGTTCTAATAATAAGGAATTAATAGAAGAAGCTGTAGAAATTCTTAATTATAATTACTTACATATTGACTTTATAGATAAAACTGTGGATTTAGGAGGCTCTGTTCCATTAGATTTACATTGCAATTATTCTATAGATCAGATTATGGCCGCCTTTGGATATTTTAATGAAAATAAAAAGCCATCCTTTAGAGAAGGAGTAAAGTATTTTAGAGAAATGAAAGTAGATGCATTTTTTATAACCTTAAATAAATCAGAAAAGGATTATTCTCCTTCTACTCTTTATGAGGACTATGCCATTAATGAGAGGTTGTTCCACTGGCAAAGTCAAAGTAGAACCAGTTTAGAAAGTGAAACAGGACAAAGGTATATTAATCATTTCAAAACAGGTAATAAAATAGTTTTATTTGTTAGAGAAAATAAGAAGAAGGATGGTTTAGCTGCACCTTACACTTATTTGGGAGAGGCAGAGTATGTAAGTCACAGAGGAAGCATGCCTATTAGCTTTGTGTGGAGATTGAAGGAAGAGATGCCTGCGGGGATTATGGGAGCGGCTAATAAAGGGGTAATTTAAAAAATATAATTGTTAATGTATTTTTAGGTAGGGGTGTGTACTTTTTAGGAGGAATAGATTTGGTTAAGAAATATTGTGAAGATACTATGTTTAGATTATGAGAATAGGATATAATAGAGGTGTAAAAAATGTTTTTATATAATGCTAAAGTGTTTTTGTGGAGGTATGTTTAAATGAAGAATAATAATGAAAAATTATATGATATATTTTTAAATTATTCTTACAATGATTTAATGGATTTGTTTAGAAAAGCTAAATGTAAAGAAGAACAGGATTTTTATGCTATGCTTTCTAATTTAGTGCTTCAAAGAGAGGCAGAAAAGGTTATAGGTAAGTAGTATGCCAACATATATAATATTTGCGGGAGTTAGTAGGGGTGGGCATGGAATACCTGATAAAGATATAGAAAGAAGATATAGTGAATCTTTAAATAACTTACTTAATGTTAATGAATTATGTGATGAAATTAATATTTATGATAACACAGATATATTTAAACTAGTGATATCTATAAGAAATGGGAAAATGATATGGTATGATAAGAATCTACCTAAATGGACAAAAACAATAATGAATTCAGAAGTTTGAAAAATTCTTAATTTTTCCAAGTAGAGCCTTTGAGTGTTTGATGATGTACTTGAGGGTTCTTTACATATGGAATAAGTAAAATTCATTGATAGATTAGGAAAAGAAAAAGGGATTACAGATCAGTTGGTAAATTTTATTGAAATGTCCACAGCAGCAGTACCAAAACAGGAAAATTTTGAGGAGAGAAAATGAAATTTTGTGGTATAGATGTACATTTAAGAACTCTGTCAATTGCAGAAATAGATGAGAATTTCAATGTAAATTTATTGAAAAATATGAACTTAAATGAATTAAAAGAATATATAATGAGTACTCCTATAACTTTAATAGGAGTAGATGCACCATATAATCTAAATCAAGGCTTAATGAATGATGAAGTATATAGAAATAAGCTAGGTAGAAAAATTAATGGACATTATAATAAAAAAGTTTCAGAGTACGAGTTATCGAGAAGAGGTATAAATCCATTTTCTACTCCATCGTCTATGGAAATAGTAAGAAGTAAAAACTATTTATCTTGGATGGAAATAGGATTCAAAGCGTACAATATTCTAAAAGAAAAAGGACTTGAATTACTAAATGAAAGCAATTTAAATGAAAAGAAAGATAGAGGAATGGTTGAAGTATTTCCTCATGCTTGTTTTACAGTTCTTTCAGGAAAACTTCTATCCAATAAAAACACTGAAAAAGGAATAAATGAGAGAATAAATGTTGTTGAGGGACAAGGCTTTACTGGAATTAGAGATTATCTTCAAAATATAAATAAGAAGTATAAGGATGATTTCCTAGATGCATTAATTGCAGCTTATACTGTATATAAAATATATAATGGCAGCGGAACATTTGTTGGTGATATTGTAGAAGGACAGATTGCCTTACCAGTAGATAAAATTAAAGATTCATATAAAAGAGCAGCAGATCCAGAGTCTAATATAAATAAAAAAGAAGATTCTATAATAATTCAATTCAATAAGATATATGAGTATAAAGTAAAACATTGTGATAGTGTATTATGGTTAAAGCATTTTAAACCAATTAACGGAGCACCAGATGTTTTAGAATTATTAAAAACCAAGCAGAATGAAGATATTAATGTAACTATAGCAGATGAAAATAATGAAATTGTAAATGTCACCTTGGTAAGTATGAAAAATAGAAGTGATGGCTTAAAAGTTTCAAATGAATATAAGAAAATACTTAAAGATTTTTGGGGAAGTAGTGGAGATGGAAGAGAATACATAATAAAAATAGTATTTTAAAGGAATACATGATAATGGAGATAAGTTTTAACTTTCAGAAGTTTTATAAGCTTTTGTAGAAGAGTTACTGTTTATCTCCATTTTTTTACTGTAAAAGGAGATGAAAATGAAACTATTATGGTATACAGATAACTTATTTTTTAAAGATAAAAAAGCAATTATGGAAAGAATATTGATATCTTACAATTTTGCAAAGTATATAAATATTGATTAGTTGAAATATAAAGTAAATGTGGCTTTTCAAAAATTGAAAGTGAAACGAACAAGATTTGCTGCTATTTATCTGATGGCTACCTACTGTAACACTCCCACTTCTATCAAAGTAGGAGATATTAGAACTCTTGAGCTTCAGCGATTTAGAGTCCTTATGCTGTGCATAATAGTAGCTATTCTAGATAATTTATCTATATTATTATAGTTATTAGCACATTATCTTTTCTTCCCACCACGCATAACCAACAGTTGCTTTGGCAGACTGAGTAGGTGTTTCAGGATTTGACAAGAAAATTAAAAATGATCCCCCAGGAGGAAACATAAACTTTCCAACTTCTTCACTTGCAGTGGTAACTTCTGGATAACTTCTATTTTAAATACATTGTATCCGTCATAGGGTTCACAAAATAGCAGTATAATTTGAAACTCTATGGTATATAAGTAATTAATATGACTAAACTAAATATATCTTGCAAGTAGGTGAAAAAATGACAAATAAAGTACTATAGTTTCAATGAGAGAGGGATGTGGATAGGATGAGTATAGGGTATGCATGTTTAACTATAGGAATTTTAAATACTAATTTAAAAAGCTGTAATGCTAAAAATGTATGTGATGAGAAGTTATTAGATATAATAGAACATAATTTGAAATCTCTTGAAAATATGATTGCGTATAACATAAAAAATAGTATACATCTCTTTAGAATTAGTTCTGATTTAATATCTTTTGGATCAAGTCCTTTAAATAAGCTGCATTGGTGGGATATATTCTCTAATGAATTTTCTAAAATTGGTAGGAAGATCAGAGAGAACAATATTAGGGTTTCAATGCATCCTGGACAATATACTGTGCTTAATTCTCCAAATAAAGATGTAGTAAACAGAGCAGTGGAAGATTTGAATTATCATTCTAAAGTTTTAGATAGCCTCGGAGTTAATGCAGAGAATAAAATAGTGCTTCATATTGGTGGGGTTTATAATGACAAGAAGCAAGCAATAAATAGATTTATAAGCAATTATGTAAATTTGGATGATAGGGTGAAGAGAAGACTTGTTATTGAAAATGATGATAAATCCTATAATATAAATGATGTGATTGAAATAGGAACAAAGCTAGGTATACCAGTTATTTTTGACAATTTGCATAATGAAATCAATCCATGCAATGAGGATAAAAGTGAATTGTACTGGATAAATGAATGTAAAAATACATGGAAGGATAAAGATGGATATCAGAAAATCCATTATTCACAGCAGGATATTTCAAAGAAACCGGGCTCACATTCAAATACCATAGCAGTAGATAGATTTGTTGATTTTTATGGAAGCTTGGAAAGAGAAGATATAGATATAATGCTTGAAGTGAAAGATAAGAACCTTTCAGCAGTAAAATGTATAAATTCCATAACCAGGGATAAAAGAATTAGCAAGCTTGAAAATGAATGGAGCAAGTATAAGTATACTGTTTTAGAAAGTTCACCTAAAATTTATTTAGAAATAAGAAATTTGCTTAAGGATAAAAAGAATTACCCTGTTGTTCAATTTTATAATTATATAGATGAAGCTATGAAAGAGGAAGTTATACCGGGTAATTCAATAAATGCTGCACTGCATGTATGGGGATATTTTAAAAATATAGTGGATAGTAAAGAAAAGGAAGGTTTTCTTAGGAGCATTGATAGGTATAAGAAAGGGGAAGTTTCTATTAATGTAGTTAAAAATAAGTTGTGGAAGATGGCAGTTAAATATGATGAAAGGTATCTTAAGGATTCGTATTATTTTATATTTTAAAGCTAGTGATAATTTTATAGAATAATTATACGTATGTACTGGACAGTGAGCTGCCATTTAAAATAGAACTTTTGAAGTAAGGAGGGATAGTAGATGTATTTATCTCCATTTTTTTACTGTAAAAAGAGATGAAAATGTTATAAAATAATAGTATAATTTCAAATTTTATGTAAAAAGAGTAATTAATATGACTATCATAAATAAATTTGACAAGCAGGTGAAATTGTGGAAGGCAGATCAGGTGGATGGATAGAAGTTAGTGGAGAAGATATAATAGGTAAAAAATTAGTAGATAAATCGTTGCTAGATGGAAAAACTACGATACCTTATTTATTAGTAAAAGATTTTTTGTATGTATTGAAAAAAGATAGCCTAGAAAAGGGACAAGGAGTAACTATAACAATTTTAATTGATAATAAAGAGTTCACAGCAATATTTAGACATGTTGGTGTAAATGGTAAAGATAACATATATAACATAGGATTTAAGAAAGAAACTACAGAATATTTAAAAGAAAAATTGTATAAAAGCTATAAGTACATATTTGAGTATAATGAAGATACAAACATAGAAAAACCGCAAGAATATATAGAATTTTATAAAACGGATAAGCTTAATACTTTTAGAATTGAGCTAATTGTTGATGATAATTACAGTTTTACAGAGCTACCTAATGCAGAAAAAAACAATTTAAAAGAAGTTTCAGTGGCTGCATCAGAAGATAATGCAGCATTAAAAGAAAAATTTTTTGATTACATTGGAAATAAAGAAGAAAATCTTGTAAACAAGTATCAAAAAAGCTATAAGCTTGTTTTACTAATAGCTCTTTTAGAACTAGCAGACTTTGAAGGAAAAGCTGTATATGACGATATTTGTTCATATATCAAGGACTTTTACATAGAAAACCATAAAAAAGGATTATCAGTAGAAACTTCAGATTCAGAAATTCAAAGGAGTATAGAAAACTTACAAGTAAATACTGTAAGAAAGGTAATGAATGAAAATCCTTATAATGTTATAAGTAAAGAAGATTATATATTTAAGGAGCACGTAGATGATGTTGAATACTTAAGTTTTAATACAGAGCTTTGGAATGAATTTACCGAAGAAGACAAGGAAAACCTAAAAGACATTTTAAATCACAAGCTCAATAAATACTATTTGGATAAGGGTTTAGGAGAAAATGGGGAATTACACAGCAAAAAGGAAACTGTAGCTACAGTAAGAAATGAAGAAACTGACACATTGGAAACAGCAATATCAAATAAAATCTCAAGATTAGAAAAAAACTTTGAAAGTAAAGCTGTAGAGGAATACATTTATAATTACATAGCAGCAGAAGGTTATGAATACAGCAGGGATATTATAAAAAATTTATACTTGTCCTTAAAAACTAAACCTTTTGTTATTCTATATGGAATTTCTGGAACGGGCAAAAGTAAATTGGTGGAGCTGTTTGCTAAGGCTTTAGGAGCTTCAAGAGAGGATGAAACTTATAATTTAATACCAGTAAGACCAGATTGGTCTGATGCATCGGAATTAATAGGGTATAGAAATATAGAAGGAAAGTTTCAGCCTGGAATACTTACAAATATAATTCGTAAAGCTGCAGAACATAAGGAAATACCTTACTTTGTATGTTTGGATGAAATGAATTTAGCTAGAGTGGAATATTACTTCAGTGACATATTGTCTATAATGGAAACAAGAAATAATGAAAATGGAGAAATAAAAACAGACAAGCTTATAAGAAGAGAGCTTTTTGCTGGAGATAAAGATGCAGTAAAAAGCTTTGAAGATTTATATATACCAGAAAATTTATATATAATTGGTACAGTAAATATGGATGAAACAACCTTTCCATTCAGTAAAAAGGTGTTGGATAGAGCGAATACTATAGAATTTAATGAAGTTAATTTGGATTATGATTTTGATAGAGAAAAAGCTCAAATACAACCTAAGATTTACCCAAATAGACTTCTTCTTTCAGAATATATAAAGATATCTGAGTGCAGCAAAAGGAAGGATACAGCTAAAGCTGTTATAGATGAACTTGTAGAAATAAATAAAATTTTAAAAGAATGTGACATGCAGTTTGCCTACAGAGTCAGAGATGAAATAGTTTTTTATGTGATTTATGCAGTGTATGAAGAAATAATGGATTTTAATCATGCTTTAGATTATGAGATAAAACAAAAGATACTGCCTAGAATTGGAGGCAGTGGTGAAGAAATTGAAAAATGCTTATTTAAATTATTTTTACACTGCTCTCAAATGAAAAAAGGAAACCTTGATTCTGATTATATAGATGAAAATACTTTAGAAGAACTGACCCAATATTTGGAGAAGGTTAAGAAAAGTCTTAAAAAGGATTATGATGGAGAAAAGATTTCCTGTAAATATCCTATATCCTCTGAAAAAATATTGAAGATGCTCAGGAGGTTTAATAGAGATGGATTTACAACCTTCTGGTAGACCAAAAGAAGAACTGTTGTATTTAGAAACGGATAAAATCTATTTCACTATAAAAGGAAAAAACAGAAATTGTGAAATAGATGATAAAGACGTAGATGGCAGGGGATATTCAATAAGTTATGAGGAAAAAGGAGTAAATTTAATTGTTTATACAAAAAAAGCTTATTTCTTTGAATATGAAAATTATGAATTGTTAATAGAAAAGAAGGATAAAGATATAGATCTAAGCTTTTACCATGAAAATAAAGATATAAGAAACAAAATAACTAAAAATAGAAGCGGCAGTTTAAGTGGTATTGTAACCTTTAAAGGAGAAATAGGATATTCTGATTTAGTAATAAAGGTAAATGGAAAAGATCATTTTATTATACAAGTAGAAGTGTTTCCTGCAAAAATAGATTATAGAAAAGATTATATAGCTATTCGCAGTGATGTAAATGAAGAAATTTATAATTTAGCCTTTGACTTTCTTAAAAGGACTTATTCCTTAGGCGGACTGAGTAAGCATAAAGGAGATTCTTTAAGTGAATATTACAGCATTTTAAATTATATCTTTGAAAAGTTAAAAAAGGCATTAAAAACGATAACAACTATGCCTCATCATTTATTGGTTAATGAAAGGAAGGTTGTTTCTTATCATAAATTGAAAAATGCAACAAGTGAAACTATAAAGTGGCTGGAAAAGAGACCTGAAAAACTTGTAAAAAAGAAGGATAAGTTTCTTCCTGTAGAAGCTCTAGAGGTTAGAAAAAAGGTGACTTTAGATACTAATGAAAATAGATTTTTGAAATTTATTGTGAAGAGTATTTTATTTAAGTTGAAGGAGCTTAGAAAAAGATATTTTAAGCTTGAAAGAATAGAAGACAGCTCATTTATTTCAAGGTTGGAAGGTTTTGCAAAAACAATGAATAAATATTTGACTTCCACATTTTTAAAGGATGTAGGACAATACCATTTTAGAGAAAATTTATCTATGGTTTTTAAAATGGCTGTGGGTTACAATGATGTTTATAAGTATTATTTGATGCTTCAAAAGGGATTGACTTTAAATGGAGAATTATTCAGGCTCAATATAAAGGATTTGCCGCTGCTTTATGAATACTGGTGTTTTATAAAGATAAATGGAATACTCAGAAAAAACTATAATTTAATCTCTAATGATACGGTAAAAGTAAAAAACAATGGAATTTTTGTAGCTTTAAAAAAGGGAGTGGAATCTAAAGTAGTTTATGAAAATCCTGAAAATGGTGAAAGATTTGTGCTTTCTTATAATTCAAAGATGCCGTCAGAAACTGTAGGGCAAAAACCAGACAATGTTTTGGCTATAGATAAGATAGGTGAAAAGGCAACTTACAATTACATTTTTGATGCCAAATATAAGCTGGATGGAGCTTCAAAAGGCAGCAGTTATGAAAAACATAATAAAACCCCAGGGCCTAAAGAGGAGGATATTAATACTATGCATAGGTACAGGGATGCTATAGTGCATAACAATGAGGAAACAGGAAGATATGAAAAAATTGTATCTGGAGCTTTTGTGCTTTTCCCTTATGAGGATGAGGAAGAATATTGTGAGCATCCGTTGTATAAGAGTATAGATACTGTGAATATTGGTGGAATTCCTTTTTTGCCGAGGGCTACGAAGCTCATGGAGGAGTTTTTGAGGGAGATTATTGGAGAATAGTATTGAGCGTATAATTTTAATAAAATTATAGGTAGGTAGCTAAATAATAGATAAGTATGTAGAAGCTTTATATAATGAAATATATAACCAATGTATAAAAGAGTAATAATGTCAAGGTTGGAAAATTATCATAAAGAAATTTTTATATAATTACAATATAGTTTTTATGAAAATGGATATGTTAAAAAATCGGTATACTTTTTGAACAGAGCAAATTTAGGAAGAAAAGGTTATGGTATTTTATTTCTTAGTAAAAAAGTGAAAGTTAAATAAGAAAGGTACATTGATATGGATGGATAAGAATGTTGATTTGACAATAACAGTTTAAATATTAAAAATTCATATGATGATAAGTTGGAGGTGATCATGTTTGGAGAAAAGAAAGTTAAACGATCCATATCTAATAGAAAGAATTGGAATTACAGATAATATGGACAATGCATACTTATTGGAGGTAGGTGGGATATGCCCTTTGTGTGGGGAATATTTACTATTGGGCAAAGGAAAAAGAATGAATAAAAAGTATCAGATAGCACATATTTATCCTAATAGTCCAACAATTGATGAAATAAAGGAACTTGAAGGGCTTGAAAGACTTGGTACTAACTGTGAAGATTTTCAAAATAAAATTGCATTATGTAAAGATTGCCATGGATATTATGATGATCATAAAACCAAAGAAGAATACATAAATTTACTTAGAATAAAAAAAGGCTTACTTAGTACTTCTAAAGCGAAAATAGCTGTTTCTCATCAGGATTTAGAGCAAGAAATAATTTTAGTAATCAATGCACTTTCTAAAATTGATGGAAAAACATTAGAAAAGATGAGATTAGAATACAAAGCATTAAAAGTTTCTAATAAAATTGAAGATGAATATGCTTTATTAAAAATAAAAATAGAAGGTTATGTTTGTTCTTTCTTTAATTTTATAAAAGAAACATTTCAAGATTTGGATCAAACCGGGAAAATAGATTTTGAATTAATTGCATCTGAAATAAAGACAACTTTTTTGAAGTGTGAAAAAGAAATTACGAATAAAAGTGAAATATTTGAATCTTTAGTAGAATGGTTACAGTCAAAAGTAGTAGGCTCTTCAAAAGAAGCATGCGAAGCTATAATTTCATATTTTGTTCAGAATTGTGAGGTGTTTCATGAAATTACCAAATAAATTATTTAATTATGGCGAAAGTATAATTAGTAAATTCCCTATTATATTAAAAATTTTAGAACAAAAGAAGTATTTAACTATTTATGAATTATATGAACATGTAATTACTCACTTTAATGATATTACAGAATTTATTGATACAGTAGAGTGCTTATATGCACTTAACAAAATAGAATATAATAATAAATTAAGGAGAATTTATTATGTTGTATGAGATCATTTGTGAACAATTTAAGCAAAAGAGAATAGAATTTCATGATAGTCTAAATACTGTTTTAGGAGATGACCTTGGAAGTAATTCTATAGGAAAATCTACCTTCTTAATGATAGTAGATTATGTATTTGGTGGAAAAGACTATATATTGAAGTCAACTGATATTCAAAGAAATGTTGGAAAGCATATAATTAAGTTTTGTTTTATTTTTGGCAAAGACAAATATTATTTTTTAAGAAATACTGATGATTTAGAAAATGTGAGCAAGTGTGATGAGAAATATAATGTTTTATATAATATTACGCTTACAAATTATTGTGATTTTTTAAAGCAAATGTATGATATAGAACTTTATGATATTAGTTTTCGTGATATTGTTGGTAGATATGCAAGAATATATGGAAAAGATAATTTAAATGAAAAGCGTCCCTTAGATATTGTACATAATGAACCTGCAGGAGCACCAACTAATGCATTATTGAAATTATTTGACTTATATAGTGTGATTTCGGAGTTAGAATTGCTGCTTAAGAAAAAGGAGTCAGAGTTAAGTGCATTTAAAAAAGCTCAAAAATACAGCTTTTTACCACATATTGGGAAAAGACAGTATAATACAAATTCAAAAGAACTAGTTATACTTGATAAAGAGAAAGATAAAATTTGTAAGGACTTAGATAATAACTTATTAGATTTAGATTCAATTAAAGCTGAGGAGGTAATAAAATTAAAGCAACGTTTATCAACTGTCAAAAGACAAAAAAATAGACTTTATTCTCAACTCACAGTTATAAATAATAATATTAAACAAAATTCTAACTTGAAGTTAGAACAATTTGATGATTTATTGAGATTTTTCCCTAATACAAATATAAAAAGTATTTTAGAAGTAGAAAAATTTCATCAGGAAATAAGAAAAGTGTTGAGGTCTGAATTAAAACAAAAGAAAGAAGAATTAAGCAAATTGCTTTCTATTTCACAAGCTGAAATAGTTAAAATTGAAACAAATATTAAAGAAATTATTAAGATGCCTAATTGTTCGAAGTCAATTTTAATGAAATATTCAAATTTGCAGAAAAGGATTGAAGAATTAGAAAATCAGAATAATACATATGAGAAATTGAATGGTCTCACTGTTGCAAGAAATGATACAAAACTTAGAAGGGATAATATGAAGACAGAACAACTACATCAACTGCAAAATAGTGTAAATTCTAAAATGCAGGAAATAAATGATTACATATATTCTAGAAAAAAGAAACCACCTATTATTACCTTTGATAAGAATCAATATACTTTTGAAACCATAGATGATACTGGTACAGGTACTTCATATAAGAGTATGGTAGTGTATGATTTAAGTATATTGGAGATGACAACTTTACCAATTTTAATCCATGATTCAGTTGTTTTAAAACAAATATCTGATGAAGCTATAGAAAAAATATTAAGAAAATATAAAAGTCTCGATAAACAGATTTTTATTTCATTTGATAAGAAAACAGCATACAGTTTAGAAAGTCAAAAAATATTAAATGAAACAAAAGTTTTAGAACTTTCTGCAAATGGTAATGAATTATTTGGAAGATCATGGAATAATAGATAAAGCTGTAAAGAGAATAAATAAAATTATTTTCATAGCCAAAATATATTTATTAAAACATTAATTCCTATTGAACCACCGTGTACCCAATGTTACACACGATGATGTGAGAGGTTGGTGAATGAAATAATTAAGTTAGAAAATGATAGAATTTCAAAATACTTAAAAGGTGAAATTAAAGGAAAAAAGGAAGCCAATATACTCTTTCAAGAAAAAGACGGAGTCTATTTAAAGATACAAGGTAAAAAGCATAAGCAGAAACTTAAAGTGGCTAATAAAGATAGCAATAGCTATCAAACTATAGGAATAATGTATTTTTTAGGATATAAACAGAGTAAATGTTTTGATGATCTAGTAAATGATGGTATAAAGGAGATATATAATAAAGAAGAAATCCAATACACTATTCTCAATGGCGATGGTGCATTATGGATTAGTTTAGAAAGAGAAAATAATATTCAAAAAATATACCAACTTGATTTATTTTATATATTTTAAAAGGCAAGTTGTAAAATAGAAAATAAGGAATCTAGAGAAATAATAAAAAAACTTTTAAAGAAAAAGAAGTATGGTGCAGTATTAAAGAAGCTTGAAGAATTTATAAATTTAGAAAGTGATGAAAATATAAAAAATCAGTTAGAGGAGGTCTATAGCTACTATAGTAATAATTTTAATGCACTTATAAAATATCAGGATAGAAAAGATATTATTTTACCTTACCCCCCTGACGGGATATAATGTAAGGGGTTAGGTACTACGGAAAGTGGCATAAGAAATGTTATAGCAATTGGAATGAAAGATATATTAATGAAAGTAAATTTATGGTAGAATAATAATTGTAATGCATATTAGAAAACAATGTTCACCTATTGCAACAACACTAACAGGGGAGGAATTAAAAATTGAATTGGAATGATGATTTAATACAAAGAATTAAAAATGGACCTAGGATTCTATTTTTAGGACAGAAATACCTTGAAATAGATAATAACGAAAATCCAATGTTAAAAGCAATAAAGCAAAAGTTTTTTAATGATGACACTAGTATAGAAAATTATAATTTGTTTTTAAGGCTATCTGAAGTTAACAATATGGAATTAGATTTGACGCTTGGATGGATACAAAAAAGATGTGAGAGAATATCCGCTCCAGAGTGGCTTAATGCTATTTCGAATATCTATTGGAATAGCATTTATACTTCTTCAGTGGACAATGTTATTTCAAAATGTTTTAGAAATTCGTGGCGAACTTTTAAACCCATTATCAATAATAGAATATATCCAAATGATTTAAGAAGTATAACTAATTTGCATGGAACATTTTTGTTTGGAAATGTTAGTAGAATTACAAAATCTGAGAGACCACCTTTAGATGAATTTGAGTTATTAGAAGCTAGAGATCAGGCTAAAGAACTACTAAAAAGACTTCCAAGTTTAATTACACCATTTGGAGTGCTTATTATAGAAGGATATGATTTCAATAATGATTGGATTAAAATTGAGGATTTGTATCCATTAATAAATAGTTTAAATAGGAATCAAGTTCATTTATTTAATTGTGATATAAATAATATTAGTTCAAATATATTTGCTAATAAATTAATAGAGACAGATAAGTTAGTAATTCATAAGGAAGGTTTTTCGGATTTTCTTCTTGAAGCAGAGCGCAAAGGAATTTTTAATTATGATACTCTAATTGCGTATGATGAACAATTAGAATTGAAAAGGGTTACCATAAATAAAAAGAGAGTAAATATACCTAAAAACTTATATAATGACATAATTTATAGTGCTATAGTGTTAGATGATTCAATAAATCTTCCAATTGATGATTTGCCACATTTTAAAATAATTGATGAATTCAAAAATTTTTTACTTGAGTCAAGCGTTAGGCCTATTTGGGATGGATATAAAAGGAAATTTAATATTTGTAGAACATTTGAACATATACTATATAATCTTATAAAAGATCAATTAAAACAAACATTTGAAAGTGATTTAATTATCCTTTATGGTCAAGCTGGTTCTGGAAAAACAGTATCACTCGGAAAAGTTGCTTATAAGTTAAAATGTGAAGAAATAGCACCAATTTTGTTTATTGAAAAGAAAAATCAAAAGCCGGATTTTGAAATTATTGATAGATATTGTAAATGGGTAGAAGATTCAGGAGCAGAAAAAACTATTATTTTTTGGGATGATTCAGTTAATGCAGATCAAATTAGTCAATATAATGATTTGAAGCATTATTTAGTAACACGTGGTAGAAAGGTTGTTATAATAGGAAGTTCTTATAGAGTACAAGATACTAATCAAAATAAAGATATTAAATATACTGAATCAAAAGTAAATTTAGATGAAAATGAAATTAAAAGCTTTAAAGCTGTTCTTAATAGGGTATATGAAGAAGTGCCTAATAATATTGATTTAGAAACTTTTTCTAAGGATAGTAATTTTTTAGTCCTATTATATAGGTTATTACCTGATACTAAAACACCCTTAAGGAAAGGAATAAATGATGAAACGCAAGAAAATGAAAAAGTTTTAACCAATTTAATGAAAATGGATGGTAATGAGCAGCACTGCAATATATTAGCTGAATTATTAATTGCAAAGCTGAAAGAAATAAATTTTAATTTTACGGATAATGCAATGGTTAAAGATAAATATGATTATGAAGAATCAATAGATATACAAATACAGAGGATTACTGAATTAATAGTTGTACCTGGTCAGTTTGGATTAAGTGTACCAATTGAATTAATACTAAGAATCATAAATAAAGGGTTTAATGAAAAAATCGTAAAATTATTTGAGAAATTAGATGTTTTTAGGATTACTCAGAGGAGAAATGGTAACCTTGAAATAAGCCCACGGCATCAGGTTGAAGCAAAATTATTAGTTCAATACAGAATAGGAAGTTATCAAAAACAAATTGATATAATTAAAGAACTTATAGAAAATGTTAAAAATTCAACTGCATATGGAGAAGACAATGAAATTAGTTTTATTGTGGAGTTACTTAAGAACATTGGCCCAAATGGAAAGGAAAATTCAAGAGGATTTATGTCATTCTATATGGATATTGCTAAATCATTAGAAATTGCAAGGGAAAAATATGGTGTAGTAAATTCAAGGCTGATGTTGCAAGAAGCAGCATTTATGAGAGAATATGTTCAGCAAAATAATAAAAGTAGCATGGACTTAAGCGAAAAAATTAAGACAATGGAGAATGCTGAAAAAATTATTAAAAGTGCTATTAGTATTGAAGAACATACCAGTAACAGAAAGTTTAAGGGATTTCTTTATAATGAATTAGCAACAAATCTTGGAGTACGGCTAAGAGAATATATTAATAATAATTACAAAAAAAAGTATTTGTTAAATATCGCCAGCGAGCTGCAAAGAGCTTTTAATATGACAAGAAAGCTAGACCCAGATACATACTACCCAGTTGATGTACTGGGGTGGAGCTCAATTTCATTAGTGGATAGTAAGACTTTAGGCGAAAGTGAAAAAGAGGAGATATTAGCTAATGCACTAAGTGTATTTGAAAGGGTTGAATCAGAGAATACATCCGTAAAAGATAGAAAAGATTTTATTAAGAGAAAACTCGAATTGTCAAATAAGTGCAAAAATTCTGAATTGTCAAATCAAACTTTTAATAAGCTTTTGGACATGGGATCTGGAGCTGGTATTTATTTAATGTGTAGACAAAGGTTAATAAACATAGATATGAGTAAAGAAATTAATCTAAGTGAAGTAGAGACTTGCAAATCTACAATAAAATATCTTAAGGAATTTGATGAAATAATAAATAAAGATAGTAGATGCTTATATTTATTACTTCAATTAATATGGTTAGTAAAAAGCAGAAAACCAATTTTTTATAATGAGAAGCAAACTTTACCTTTTGATAAGTTTTGCTGGCAAGAGATTAATAATATAGCAAGGAAAATAATAGAGTTAGATGGTGAGTACGCAAATGTGCCAATAAGATATATTGAGGCATTAAGTTATTTTCATTTAGGAGATTTTAGACGATGTATAGAAGTATATAAAGAAATAAGAAATGATGAAATTTATGGAAGAAGGAGAGTAATTGCCAGCCATTTAGCATCAAATGAGGATGGTACCATAAAAGTTTATAGTGGTACTGTTGAGTCTTATAAAGAAGAGACTAAGAGTGGAAGAATTTATATAGATGCCCCTGAAATAAGAAGCGAGTTGTTTTTCTCCGGTAAGGAATTTACTTCTAAGGAGACAATTCTTCATACAACTCATGAAGGTTTAAATATTGCATTCAATTTTGTATCACCATATGTTATCAAGGGTTGGGGGAATAAGTAAGAATGAATATAGAAGAGCAGACTATATCAAAACAAAATATAGATAAAATACTTGTTAACAAGGATGAAATTAACAAAGATGCTGTAGATATTGATCCAAAATTTATAGTATTTGAAGAATTATACTATAAAGAAATTAAGGTTTTACCGTATGAGTTAGGTTTTATATACTTAGTATCATTATTGTATAAACTGTTTAATGAATGTGGTAAGGTATCCTTGAGATGTTTGATCGAGAAAATGACAATTTTTAATTTGAAAGGAGATGAATGTAGTAAACTTATACGAATTGTTGGAAGGTTAAGAACAATACTATTTCATAATTTAAATCTACAAAACAATAAAGATAAGAGAACTATTAGAATTTGTGAGGAATGGTTTAATGATACTTGTGGAAAAAATTATCCCCAAAATGAAGAGGAATGGAAAAGCTGTTTAGAAACACTAATTACTCAATCTATGAATTTTATGATAAGTATACATAGGTGTGTGGAACAGATAGCAAATGATGAATTTAGGGATGAAATTGTTGAGGATATAATTAAAAAGAGAAGTATCGATTTAAGTCAAGGTGAATTTGAAGAACTTGTACATATTGTTGCTAATAATATGGGAATGAACATAGATTGTGAAATGTTAACCGAAAGAAAGTATCAGGATTGGAAAAAAATTCTTAATTATAGTACAGTACAAAAAAGTAGAGAAGCAATTATTGAAAAATCAACTAAATTAATTGAATGCACACTTTTAGTGGATATAGAACTTGGTATGCCAATAACATCTAGTGATATTATTGATAGTTTTAATATTAGCCCTAGCCGTGATGTAGGTAAGCTGATGAAATTAGCATTTAGAATATATTCTGATGATAATTCTTTAACCAAGGAAAAGTTACTAGAAATATTGCACAAAAAATACTTTTTTTAGGCTTGATTTCAATAATTAACCTACATTTTGTATGTAAAAATTATCAAATAGTAACAGAGAGTGGAAACGAAATGTAAAAGCTTTGTTGCTACCAGAGATTAAGAAAGAGGATATTAATACCATGAATAAGTACAAAGATGCTATTGCTAGTAAAAATGAGAAAACAGGAAGATATAAAAAGATTGTATCTGGAGATTTTGTGCTTTTTCCTTACAGAAATTAGGAAGAGTATTCCAAGCATCTATTGTATAAGAATATAGAGACAGTGAATATTGGAGGAATTCCTTTTTTGCAGGGTGATACGAAGTTTATGCAGGAGTTTCGAGGGAGATTGTTGGAAATAGTATGTGCGGATAGGTTTGAATGAAATTTGGATTAAATGAGAAAAGAAGTACTATGATTGTGGTGATTTGAATATGTTTAAAGTGTCTATTATTAGAAATTTATAAAAAATTATGTTGTCCACTTTTACTTAATCTTAATGATGCCAATGAGTAAATGGATTTTGGAAGTATTCTATGACATAATTCTCTTAATTCTAATTGGGAGGATGATCTGGTTTGAACAATGAAGAAAAAATATTGAAGTTGCTAGAGAATATGCAATCTCAAGTTAATGAAAATACTCAGGTACTTAAAGCTCTTGAACATAAAGTGGATATCATAAAAGATGAATAAGATAATATGAAACATGAATTAGCTAACATATCTGGAGATACAAAATCAATAAAAAACCTATGCTTTAAGAAGAGTTTTAGCATAGGTTTTACAATTATTTCAACAAAAATAATTTAGTAACATGTTTAAAAATACTACTATGTGCTAGAATGTTTAACAGGGATATAAACAGAAGAGAATTTACTTCACTCCTGTTATATCAAGGATGAAGCTTTATCTGATATGTATTTTAAAAGAGCTTCACAGCCTATTTTTATATCATCATAGGTATCATCGAAATTACCTGTGTACCAGGGATCTGCAATGTCCCCTGAAGTATCTGAAAAATCAAGAAGCTTTGTAACCTTGTTTCCAGAATCTTGTCTAATTATTCTAAGAATATTTCTTATATTATAGCTGTCCATTCCTATGATATAATCATACTTTTCATAATCCAATTTAGTTAGCTGAACGGCATATTTTCCATCTGTTGAAATACCGAATTTAGAAAGCTTGTCTCTTGTAACCCCTATGAACAGGATTACCGATCTCTTCGGTGCTTGTTGCAGAGGATGCTATAAAGAAGTTATCTTCAATCCCATGTTTTTTGACCATATCTTTTAATACAAATTCAGCCATTGGTGAGCGACATATGTTGCCGTGACATACAAACATTATTCTAATCATATATTATACCTCGTTTAAATAATACTTTTACTTTCAATTGAGTAAGCGTCAAATAAGAAATTGGATAGAAAGTGTTTAAAAAATGTGAGATAATCTTCTAAAATAAGTTTTAAAGTTTTTAAAGTTAACTTGAAAAACTTTAATAGGAGATTTTAAATGGATGTACAAAAAACAACACAGGATTATAGAATGAATAAATGGATT